>JALYQB010000147.1 GCA_030856045.1 Actinomycetota bacterium | reverse complement strand
CCTGTGTGCTGATGGAGTTACGCGGACACGGTCGGCGGCTGAGTGTGTGGTGGTGGAGGGTGACGATCCAGCCCCGCGCAGCCCGAACGCAGCTGGTGAGGCACGGCTGTGAATCGGGAAGACCGGGAGTTGCTGGTAGTGCCGAGAGCAAACACACAACTCTCATTATCCTCGCATTCGGTCCTTCCGACCAAGCAACCGTCTTGGATGGCAGAACGAAACCGGTAATCAAAACCGTGAACCAAAAGACCATAGATTTATTACAAGCCCTAAAAGCAGTCGGTGAACAAATTCCGTCCATCGCAGTAGAGATTGCCGACGAGAAAGTTTCGCCAGCAGACCAGGCGGAATTTGGTGATCTTTTAATTCGGCTTGGTGAGTTGGTAAAACTCCATGCCTGGGAAGTTCGGGGCCACTTGTAAAGCGAATGCCGAGCGTCTAAGCGCTAAGACTCCCTTGTTGTTGCAAACCTTGGCGCTTAAGCCGAGTTTTCTGACGGCATAACGTCTCCGCGTGCCAGCTCCGCGCTTGCAGGCAGATGACTTGACCAGCCACTTTGGGTACACAGCGCCGGTCGCGGTGTCAACCGGCCTTCAACGCAGTCGGGCGGCGGCGGTCTGTCGATCATGACCATAAGTTCCAGCGTGAGCTCGGCCTAAAACCGAATTCACGATCGCGTAGCGACGCGACTGGTCCTTGCTTAGGTCAGGCTGGGACCGGCCGATCATCCCGGAACCGGAACTCGTGCACCAAGGTAAGTTGCACCTCAGCGGTCCGAGGGCTGGCCTCATTGGGCGGAATCTAGGCCAACTATAAGTACTTGGCGCTCATATCTCAACGAAATCTTTCTCAGCGGCCACAGAGACGATCCGAACGAGCGCTGGAACTATCCACGAAATGTTTGCGATCTTTGGCGCATATCCTGACACATCGCTCAAGCGAACCCATGCATACTCAGAATACTCTTCACTCAGCACGATTTCTCCTTCAGTATGACGGGCCAGGAAGTGAGGCAAGATCATATGACTCCCGTCTTTCTTTATGAATAATACGTCTACACTATAATACGGCAGAACTTTAACTTTAAAATTCTCTCCGACCTCCTCCGACTTTTCTCGATGTAGAGCCTCCACTATCGAACTGTCACGATGCTCCATCTTTCCACCGATCAGGGAAAACACGCTGTCATAGTCCTGCTCGCCTTTCCTTCGACATAACAAGACATGGCTTCCGGCCTCATTAAGAACAACCAGCTTTGGACAATATTGAAACGTAAGTATGTCCACGTCCGTTCTCTCCCTAAACCTTATGTACTGGCATTAGCTCAATCGGTTCCCGAGGATCTTTAACTCGATGACATACTTATCATAAGCTTCACGCTCGCTAATAGTCAATGCTGATTCAATCTTGTGTTGGATGTCGTTTCGATTATCCACAGCGCCTAGCGCTAACTCCACCTCCGCCTGACTCCGGACTAATTGTACGTACCGCAAGGAGGAGTTCCCCTCCGAATCTTCCGACGATTCCCGTAACATCCATGCCTTCTCAATTTCTTTAGCAGCACGAACTGGGTCGATACCTCCCCATCCACGGGCTAAGCCCTCTAACACGAATGCACGAGTGCCACTCGGCAGATCGCCTCTTTCGGACAGAAGCTTACCAAGGGCCAACTCTGTCAATTGCAATGTCTCAGCATTACCTAGCTTCCCCGCGTTGATCCCACATGCCCGTACCACTTCCGGAATCCACTCTGCTGGTATCCGATTTACCTCTGCGAGTAACTTGAGACCTAACTCGTGAGCATCTCCTACGTTGCCTGACACATATGCTACACCCTCCCTTGCAATGCCATGGAGCAGCTTTGCCGAAGCCCTCCCCGAGCCAGCCGCCGCGAGTTCTTGCATTTTTATTGTCTTCTGTAACTCTCCGCTCCTAACAACACTGCCCGGTAGGTAATCAAGCCCGGCCTTGCATTCCTCAAGCAGTAACTCCGATAGGTCACATAGTGCGTGAAAGTGCCCCGTGGACCACGAGCTGGCGCGCAGGTGGTCAAAAACACACTGGGCGTCTCGACGGCCAAGCACCATAGCCAGCCTCGGCTGCCCAGCCTTCCGAAGCTTACGTACACATTCTACCGAGATTTGCATAAATTCGATACAGTCGTCTACGGTCCGAAGACCATCGCCGACCGGCTCATCCTGAGAAGACGCATCCCGCTCGCGCCTCCAAGCGTAATCCAACTCCTCGCCTTCTTGGGACTCAAGGTGCAGGATGCGCCGTAGGTTCTGGAGATCTTTAGCAGTTGGCAAAACTGAACCTGTTTCCCACCGACTCACCAGACTGTGATCTACAGGGATCTCTACGGCAACTTCAATCTGCCTACGACCACGCTGTTTCCGCAGCCGTCGGAGAACATCTCCAAACGCTTCCGAAAACTGTTCAGTGCCCCCACGCCCAGCATCGCCCACCTACTACTCCTACTCTTTTCGTTTAATTAAGATTCCCTCACGAGCCTTGCGTCGAATATCTGTCGAAAGCAGCCGAACTTCTGGTCTTAATATTGATAGTGGTACGACATCGCCGTCTCGCGCAACGAGTGGATCGATCACTCTCGCCTTGCTATGAACCCTCCGCGCCTCACTCACCTCGCCAATTATTATATCCTGAGTGTTCTTGAGCTCTTTAAATAATTTTGCCAACCTATTATTCTTATCAGACATGAGCTTGCCGACAAGAAGGTCATCGGTACCCAGGAGATCCGATTCCAGCAGAACACCGAGCTTGAGCCCCTCCCGAATAATTCGGGCAAGCTCGTCGTGCGCATATAGCTCAAGGGGATTCATGAAGATCTCACTAACCAGGTAGTTGTACCATTCAACAAAGGCCCAAGCTTGTTCTTTATCTACAATCACCACATTGTTATCCTTAAATTCAAGAGATTCCACGAAAGCCTGGGCTTCGGTGACAGAGATATGCCTAAATCGAACCAGATCTCTCAGTGTGTAGTCGATTCGATCAGCACAGAGCAGCGGTGACGGTACATCGACCCTTATCAGGTTGTGGGGCGCGAATAGTTGATGCCATGTGAGTCCATGACTTGCTAGGATCGAGGGAATATCACTACGTTCAACAACAGTTTTGAAAATTCTCTCATGAAACTCTTCCTGTCGATCACCGAATACGTAGTCGACTGTATGAGAGAATGCAGTATGGGAAACGTCTTGAAGTAACCCGGCTGCCTGTTCTGTTTCAGAACCACCTAACCGAGCGACGAGGTTCATCACGCCGACGCTGTGTTCGTACCGGGTAACACTTCGACCCTCCCTTACCAGGGAAGAAGCTCCCGCCTGAGAGATTCTTTCGAGCCTCTGTACAGCTCTACTATTCAAAAGATCGGTCAGGAGCCCACCGGTTACGGTAACCAAGCCATACACATCGTCGAGTAACTCGCTCATCCGTTGCCTCTCATTTTAGGTCGTTTATTACGCTATTTGTTGTTTTAGTATAACATTTTCTTGTTAGACGGCCGCGTTCCGGAAGACGGAAATTGCCTTGACCCCAGCGTTCCAAGCATCTAAGAATAGATCGCTCACTTCTTGCCTAGTGGTGTCATGCGGGAGGTTAATAGTCTTTGAGACACCGTCATCAACGAGTCTCGCCGCAACTTTGAGGATGCTCAAGTGATCTTTCACCTGCATTTCCGTTGCCGTTCGGAACAGTGAGGTTTCAGACATTGCTTCGCAGGGCCACATTGCTCGACGTCGATTGATGCGCATCGTCCCCTCCTCCATCCTCGCGCGCCCTTCCTCCAAATGCTTCTTCAATGGCAACACCCATCCGTTATGACTTCTCAGCGTTAAGTAGGGCTCAATACTTGGGTTGACACCTAGAAGCAACGCACTGCGCCCCGCAGGCGGTAACGCGGTAGTCATGACATTTCGTAAACCGTGCTTCATTGCACTGTTCGCGAGCCGACGCCATTCTTCATCCGTCACTCGTGACTCCGGATTGCAAAAACGAGCCAGAAACGATGGGTCGCTCACATAAGTCGAACGGCCAAAGCTACCAAAACTTCCTCGTTCCCGCGCGAGATTAACAGAAGCTAGCTTGGAACGGTAGTTGACAGTCGCTAGCACGTCTCTAAGCAGCGCCATGCTCGTTGCACTTCCATAGTCGACGCCGAGCCAAAGTAGGACATCCGCCAACCCGCAAACGGAAATGCCAATCTTCCTTTTCGCTTTGAGGACAGATGAAGTCAAAGCTATCGGGGACCCCACGATACTCAATTCGAGTGCGTCATCAAGCACGCGAGTGAGACATTCTGCCACGTCGCCTAAGAGATCAAAATTTAGGTTGTTTCCAAGTTGGCCGTCTAAACAGGCCGCCAGATTGATGTATCCGAATACGCAAGCTTCACCAGGCGAAAGCCCAACCTCCGCGCACGGCGCAGTAGTAACGTATGGAGAATGGGACGCGAGTGCGTTTCCCAAATTGTATCGCTCAAGGGACATTATTCCTGGGTCACCGCACTCCCATGCCGAGTTGACGAGAGCTTCCCATACGTCGATGCTAGGTTGCTCGATCCCATCCAGGGTGCGGAACCTCCCGCCACGTACAACTGAATTCATGAAGTCATGATTTACATCAACCGAAATGTTGAAGTGAACGATATCGGAATGTCGAGTCTTCACTGAAATGAAATCGAGAACTCTCGGGTGGGCAATGCTGACATGTGCAATATTTCCTACGTAACGTTCACAGCTTCCGGAAATTTCCACCTTCTCAGCGTGTGCATTCAATCGAAGCAGGGTCTCACACGGATCGGCTGTCATTGTGAGGTCATACCCGGACCCCATATTCAGATTGTAGTAGGTCTCGGCGAGACTGAGGTCGAGGGTCGACGACACGTGCGAGCTGACCGGCACGGCCGTACAAGAGGCAAGAACTGGGTGTCTCGCCCCGATATTCGTCAGCAACGGCGATCCCAATATACATATCCCTCGTCGTACGTAGTCATAGAAATTTGTGATGAGTTGGTCAGTCTTGCGATCGGTGGCACCCAGCCTCCTCTCTGCATGGGTCATCTCGATGATGAGGTCGGATAGTAAGGTTGCGGGTGATTCACGGTCAGGAAGGATTGCTCCGTCTTTCATGATCCTGGCAGCAGCTTCCGAAAAGAAGAATCCCTCGTAAGAGCTGGCCGGCGACAGCTTAGTTCGCATTTCAACGTCCTCACATTCATGAATAGGTTCAAGAGTCCGCATTTTGGGGACGTCCTAATACATCTTATGCAAATTTCTGCTAGATGGCTTGCAGATCTATTCAAGTCGCTTGTTGCGTTTTGCAGCCCCAGTTCCACTAGGTGCAAGCGACGCATGTGCTCCTGCGCGCAGACTCTCAGGCGAGGTACCACGACGGAGAAGGGAAGACCATGACCACACTGATCCCTTGCGCCTGTGACTCGAGCAATGCTCTGAGCGGACGCCCCCTTGGCCTTAGTTGCACTCGGAAGGCAAGGTGATGGTCATGAGTTTTTTCGTCGCCGTCGCCCTGCTAGCGCTGTTCCTCTTCTCCCTGGGTGTCCTAGTAGGCAGTGGACTGGCTTATCGTGCACAGGAAGAACGCGGCAGGCAGCAGGCGGCCGTTCAGCGTGAGCTGAACGCGCAGTGGCAGGCTCTCCGTGAGCGGAAGGAAGCTACAGCCAATGAGTTGTGCTGAGACACCCTGCGGATTACTGGATTCGTGTGCTGGATCACGAGGACCCGGCCGCTATGGCGGACCAGCAACCACATCAGTCATAAGGGGCGCACCGATGAAACTGGTGTCCGTTTAAATGTTTAATGCAGAATAACTAGCTCTCCCACTGCCGGCCTTTATGACCAGCACGGCTAAGCCTGACGTCACTCGACCAGAAAGAGAGGACACAAACATCATGCCCAACCTCCCCACCCGCCTCCGCGACGCCGCCGAGGCCCTGAACGGCCGCAGCCCCGACCTCTACGGCGGCCGCCCACCAGCCCGCGTCCAGCGGGCAGTCCGCGAAGGCGTCGCCATCGAGCAAGGCCGCGGCCTCATCCAGGCCGCCCGCGTGCAGGCCGTGCACTACGTGGCCCACACCGCTGCCCGGGCCGTCGAGGACCTGACCGACATGGAAGCCCTGGCGATCAGCCGCAACCCGCTGGCCGAGCCCCGGCTGCGGGCCATCAACGACACCGCCACGGCCGCGCTGGCGCACATCGTGGCCGACACGGGGCGGTCGTGATGGACGCGCTGTTCATCTTCCTGCTGGTGCTGGCCGTAGTAGTGGCGCTCGTCTGGTTCGGCTACGCGGTCGCCCAGGAGGAGTTCGACGAGGACCGAGCCGCCGTCGAGCAGCAGCGCCAAGCCCTCGACGTCGAGTGGCAGGCCCTGGAGAACGGCCGCCGGGTCAACGACGTGTTCTTTCAGGCCCGGCAGGCCATGCGCCAGGCCGAGCGGGAGCGGCGGCCGCGGCCGTGAGCGGAGTGCCGGCCATCGCCGAGCTGCGTGACTGTGGCCGTGCGGTGGCCGGCGCCTTCAATTCAAAAACCCTGTGATCGGAAAGGACAGGTGATCGATGCCTCGACGTACCCGCAAGCACCTGGTCGGCCGACGGGAAGATCGGCAACGCCGTGACCGAGAGCACGAGCTGGAGCAGCTGGCGGCAGTACTGCGGCGGGAGTGGCGCTGGGTGCCGCGTGTGGCAGGGAGGCGCGAGGCGGCGTGACGAACGGTGCGAAGCAGTACGGCACCATCCTGGCCGACCCGCCCTGGGACGTGCCCAGTCAGCGCGGGACATACGGGCCCGGACGCCACTACCCACTCATGACCATCGAGCAGATCGGTGCGCTGCGCGTCGACCGGCTGGCCGCTGACGATGCCCACCTCTGGCTGTGGGTGACCAACGCGGCGTGGCGGGAGCAGGTGACGGTCATGGAAGCCTGGGGGTTTTCCTACCGTAGCTGCCTGACGTGGATCAAGCCCCGGCTGGGACTGGGCCGGTACCTACGGAATCAGACCGAGCATCTGCTGCTCGGCGTGCGCGGGAAGGCGCCGATTCGCTTCCGCGGGCAGGGCTCGTGGCTCTACGCCCCGGTGCAGGCGCACAGCCACAAGCCCGAGGAGCAATACGCCGTGATCGAACGGTGCTCACCGGGCCCGTACCTGGAGTTGTTCGCCCGCCGCAAGCGCCCCGGCTGGGACGTCTGGGGCGATGAGGTGACCTGCGATGTGGCGCTATGAGCGGCGACAAGCCGCCACTGCCGGGCCGGATCGTTGGCTACGCGGTCGCGGTCGTGGTGGTGGCCGCCAGTGCCCGGCTGGTGTGGGAGCTGCTGTCGCCATTGCTGCCGGTGCTGGTGGCGTTGCTGGCGCTCGTCGGCATCTGCTGGTTCATCGTCGGAAAGATAGGGCGGTAGGCGGGTGCCGGGCTTTCCGCTGGCATCTCACCAGAGACCAGCGCCTGCCGCTCGGTGTTGTCAAGACACCCAAAGCGCTTGCTTAGACAATGAAGTTGAATCATAGTAAAGACGCGAGCCAAACCATACCAAAACATAAGCGGCTTGACTGTGCAAGACCGGCCACGTATGACTGTCGGGAAGGTAATGACTCGCGACTAACCAGTGACCCCTCGAATTGAGGGTACCAAGCCATTACACACCTGGTGCGCACAATTGTCAAGCTGCACCGGGCTGGTTTCGTGATGCCTTTGTACCTCCCTTTCGAGTGGAAAGGAGGACCATTGCATGACACACCAACCCTCAGACGTACCGGTGCGCGTGACCGGCGAACAACGGCTGCACCCGGCGCTCAGAAAACTCGGCCGGGCCTGCATCGCCCTGGCTCGCTGGCAGCGCGAACAGCAGCAGCGCCCGCCCGAGGCGCCCCCGGACGACACGGCGTCTAACACCGGCACCGGCACCAACCCAACTACGACGACACCGACCACCCCCACTCAGGAGTCCCACCATGACTGAGCTGAGCTGGTCCGAGCTGTTTCCGCCGCGCGAGGTCACGCTGGCCGACGTCACGGCGACGATGCGGATCTTGGCCGGGCGCCCACGCCGTGGTGTGCAGCGCCTGACGCCGGTGGTGGCCTTCGAGCTCTGGCTGAGCCCGGGCCGTGTCCGCTGGTTGCTCGGCATGGACGCCTCGCTCGCTTCAAGTCTGCCGGCCGAGCTGCGCGCCCAGCTGCCCGGACTCGGCCTGCTGCGCCTGGACCCACCCCAGCGCCCGGTGCCGACCACCGCCCGTGAGCTGCGTTGCGACCGGCTGTCCTTCCCGCTGCGCCTGGACACCGCCGGTGCCGTGGCAGCCGGCGTGGTGCAGGTCGCCGGACAGCTCGGCAACGACGAGACGGCGGTCGTGCAGTGGGTCATCGGCCCCAGCCACACCCGGGTCCGCCACCCCGCCCAGTTCAACGCCTTCGAAGCGCTGGGCCTGCGGACACCGAGCCCACCGGACAGCAGCGAGCGCCAGGCCTGGAAAGCCAAGACCGCCGAGCCGCTGTTCGGGGTGCGCGGCCGGATCGGCGCCACAGCAGCGTCAGCCTCACGGGCGGGGGCGATCATGCGGCCGCTGCTCGCGGCGCTGTCGCTGGCTAACGGCCCCCACGCCCAGCTGCGCGCCAGCCGCCAATCCAGCCGCACCGCCCAGCAACTGAGCAGCGTGCTCGGTCGGGCCCGCACCTGGTCGGGCATCGTCAACGCTGCCGAGCTGGCGGTACTGCCACCGCGGACATCCGCCTCGGCGTCCGCGCCGACATGGCTGCTGAGATAGCTGATGCCCACCAACACGCCGAACGCGCCCAACGACGCCTGGCAACGCTGCAAGACGAACGCGCCCGGCTGCTGCAAGCCCACTACGCCAACGCCGTGCCCCTGGACCTGCTCAAGACCGAGATGGCCCGCCTCACCCGCGCCATGACCGACGCCGAGCGGGAGATCAAGACCGCCAACGCCGACCTCGCCAGCAGCGAGCAAACCCTCGAAGACGCCCTGACCGTCGCAGGCCACTGCCACCGGCACTACGAAGCCGCACCCGACTTCATCAAGCGGCAGATCAACCAGGGCTTCTTCCGAAGACTGATCATCGACAGCGACGGCAGCGTCGAGCGCGCTGAGCTGACCGAGCCGTTCGCCCAGCTCCTCACGCCCGATTGGACAACAGCGACGGGCAGCGCCCAGAGCGCCCCGGACGCATCCGGTCCGCTTCCCGCGCCCAGGACACCGGACGGAACGCCCCCGGCGCCCCTGGGCGCCCTGGGACGACCGGGGCACACGGTGGCGGGCGTTACCGCTGGTGGGAGAAGGAAAAACCCCGACGATGATCTTGTCGGGGTTGGTTCGCATAAGGGTAGTTTGGTGGAGCTGAGGGGAATCGAACCCCTGACCTTCTCGATGCGAACGAGACGCGCTACCAACTGCGCTACAGCCCCCGATACGTGCGGGGTCGAGCCTAGCAGCCGCGGCTGGGCTACTCGCCGACTGCCCGACGGTACGGCGGCTCGAACGCGCGGTCGAGCTCCGCGAACGCGGGGTCCTCGTCATCGAGGTCGAGGGCCACTGCGCGGGGGTGCACGTGCGGGGTCGGGGGCGACGCGGCGCGGGAGGCGGCCGCCTCCTCCTCGCGAGCGTCCTGCTGGGTCTCATCGCCGTCGTAGACCTCGCCGCCGTGCTCCTCTCCGTCATAGTCGTACTCGTTCTCGTCGCGGACCTCGGGCGCACGGCGAGCGTCGCCCTCGCCGAGGCGGGCGGCCCGGCGGCGGCGCACTTCCTCCTCGATGCGCACCTGTCTGCGGAGGTAGGCAAGGTACCCGACGAGCGCGACGACCGTGCCGCCGACGGCCCACCATGCCGTGGACGAGACAGCGAACGCGAGGGCCATCGAGGCCACCGAGGCCACCAACAGCCCGATGACCACCCGCTGCCGGGCCGCGTAGCGCGCGCGGGCCGCGAGCGCTGCCGCCTCAGGGTCGAAGCCGCCGCGGCCAGGCCGGAACGAGCGCCGGTGCAACTCGTCGCCATCGCACGGGAAGCGCTGCTCGGTCATGACACCCATCTCCTCATCGTGATCCGCCCGGCCACGCGCCGGAGCCGAGCGGCGCAACACCCGTGAGGCGAGCGCCGAGTCGGCGGTCCGGATCACCTCCTGTCGCCGCTTCGCGACCATAGGGACGAGCACCACGAGCCATGCTGCCGCGAGCCCGGCAAAGATCAGCGAGCTCGGCACACCACGCCACCTTCCCCGCGACCACGACCACGAACGATCACCACCGTCCGTCACGCTAACCACAGCAGTCACTCCGCTCCCGGAGGCGCGCCGGGATGCGGTCACGAAGCGTGCATGGCGGGCCGGCCCGAATCAGCGGACACGCGCCACGAATCCGGCCGACACGCGGCACTGAAGTGGCCGACACGCACCACCGAACTGCGCGACACGCGAGAGGTTGGGGTCACAGCGGGTGGGCTAGGCCGTCGCGGACGAGGCGGGCCACGAGGCCACCGTCGGTCTCCTCCCGGGTCAGCGCGAGGCACCGGTGGTCGCGCCACCCACCGGCGACCTTGAGGTAGCGCACCAGCAGTCCTTCGTCCCGGAAGCCCAGCTTGGCCAGCACCCGCAGGCTCGCGGCGTTCTCCGGCCGGACCGTCGCCTCGACGCGGTGCAGGCCTGCCAGTGCGAACGCGTGGTCGACGGCCAGCGCGACCGCCCCGGTCGCGACTCCGCGGCCCGCGACGTCCGAGGCCACCCAGTACCCCACCCATCCCGATCGGAGCGCACCGCGGATGATCCCACCGACCGTGAGCTGTCCGGCCAGCATCCCGTCGACCAGGATCGCGAACGGCAGCGCCTGGCCGCGGCGTCCCATCGCACGGAGCCCGCCGCACTGGGCGGGCCAGGCCGTCGGGGAATGACGGTCCTCCCAGCTGCCGGGGGAGTCCGGCTCCCACGGGCGCAGCGCCGCCTCGTCACGCAGCCGCAGCCGGCTCCAGGCCATGCCGTCGCGCCACCGGACCGGCCGCAGCACGAGCTCGCCTGCGGCCACCCGCAGCGGTCCGGGACGGGCAGGCCAGCCGGGATGGCGACCGTCCGGGGCGCCCAGCAGCACCACTCACCCGCGCTGGGCGAGGAAGCTCACCGCGACCTCGTCGCCTGCCGGCAGCTCGGTGACGTCGGCGTCGACGAGGATCAGACAGTTCGCCTCGGCGAGGGACGACAGCAGGTGCGACCCGGAGATCCCGAGCGGCTGCACCAGGTACTCATCGGAGCCCTCTTCGCGCAGCAACTGCCCGCGCAGGAACCCGCGACGTCCGGCGGTGGACGTGACCGAGGACAGCAGCCGCGCGGTGACCGTGCGCCGGTGGGCATTGCGCTTGCCGAGTGCAAGCCGGATCAGCGGGCGCACCAGCACCTCGAAGACCACCAGCGCGCTGATCGGGTTGCCGGGCAGCAGGAACGTCGGCACCGCGTCCGGCCCGAGGCGCCCGAAGCCCTGCACGGACCCGGGGTGCATGGCCACCCGGTCGACGTCGAGCGAGCCGAGGTCGGCGAGCGCGGCGTGCACCTCCGCGCCCACGGACCCGCCGACCCCCCCGGCGAGCACGATGATCTCCGACAACAGCAGCCGTCCCTCGACGATCTCGCGGAGCCGGTACGGGTCCGGGGGCACGATGCCCACGCGGTGCACCTCGGCGCCGGCGTCACGGGCCGCCGCAGCGAGCGCGTAGGAGTTGACGTCATAGACCTGTCCGGTGCCCGGGGTGCGCTCGACCTCGACGAGCTCCTCGCCGACCGAGAGCACCGACACCCTCGGCCGCGGGTGCACCCGCACCTTGCCGCGGCCCACCGCGGCGAGCAGGCCGACCTGGGCGGACCCGATCACGGCACCGGAGCGCACGGCGACGTCGCCGGTCTGCACGTCCTCCCCGGTGCGGCGGACGAAGCCTTTGGACGGCACGGGCTGGATCACCGTGACCTTGGAGCGCCCCGCCCCCGCGGTGCCGTCCTCGGTGTGGCCGAGGGGCACGACGGCGTCGGCGAGGGTGGGCAGCGCCGCACCGGTGGCGACGCGCACCGCCTGCCCCGGCTGCAGGCGCAACGGCTGGCGCGAGCCCGCGGCGATCTCCCCCACCACCGGGAGGGTCACCGGCACCGACTGGACGTCGACGCTGCGTACCGCGAAGCCGTCGACGGCGGCCTGGTCGAACCCCGGCAGGGGCCGTTCGGCGACGACCTCCTCGGCGCAGAGCATCCCCTGCGCCTCCGAGATCGCGACGCGTACGGGGGCGGGCCGCACCGCAGCGTCGAGCACCTTGCCGTATTGCTCATCGAGCGACCTCATCGAAATCTCATCGCAACGCGGATCCCTCCCCGTCCAGCAACGCACGCAGATAGTCCCGCAGTCCGGCGCCATGGTCGGGGTCCGACAGCGCGAAGTCCACCGCGGCGCGCAGGAACCCGGCCGGATTCCCCAGGTCGTGGCGTCCCCCGCGGTGCACGACGACATGCACGGGGTGGCCCTCCTCGATGAGCAGCATCACGGCGTCGGTGAGCTGCAGCTCCCCGCCTTTGCCGGGCTGGATTCGCTTCAGGGCGTCGAACACGGCTCGGTCGAGGAGGTAGCGCCCGGCCGCGGCATAGGTCGACGTCGCCTCCTCGGCGGGGGGCTTCTCCACCATTCCGTGCACGCGCTTGACGTCCGGGTCGTCGGTGTCGGTGACGTCGAAGACCCCGTATGCCGAGACCTGCTCGAGGGGGAGGTCCACGGCGCACAGGACGCTTCCGCCGTACTCGTCGCGCACCTGCGCCATCCGGACGAGGACGCCGGCGGGCAGCACGAGGTCGTCGGGGAGCAGGACGGCCACCGCGTCGTCGTCCGCGTCGAGGTTCGGTTCGGCACACCCGACGGCGTGGCCGAGGCCGAGCGCCTGGTCCTGAATCGCGGTTTCGGCTGCGATCAGCTCGGGAGCGCGCCGCACCTTCGCGAGCTCGGCGACCTTGCCGCGGTCGGCCAGCGTGGCCTCGAGCTCGGGGGCGTCGCGGAAATGGTCGACGACCGACTGCTTCTCCGGCGAGGTGACGATCACGAGTCGCCGCGCGCCCGCCGCCGCCGCCTCCGCGGCCACCAGTTCGATGGCCGGGGTGTCGCCCACCGGCAGGAGTTCCTTGGGTACCGACTTCGTGGTCGGCAGGAATCGGGTGCCGAGCCCGGCGGCCGGCACGACGGCGGTGCGGAAACCCATGGTCGGCGAGCGTACTGGGACGGCTGGCCCAGTACCCGCGGTGACCCGGTGGCAGATTGGCTCGCATGGACAAGCGGCAGTGGCGCGCGCAGCTGCTCGCGGCACGGCGCGCAGTACCCCCTGAGGTGCGCGCCGAGGAGGCGGCGGCGCTCGCGCGCGCGATGCGGCGCCTCACCGGGACGGTCTGCGCATACCACCCCGTCGGGACGGAGCCCGGATCCACCGCGGTGCTCGACGCCCTGCGCGACGGCGGCGCCAGGGTGCTGCTGCCGGTGGTCGACGGAACCGGCCCGCTCGACTGGGCGGTGGACACCGGCGAGTTCCGGCCCGGTCCGTGGGGGCTGCTCGAACCCACCGGGCCGCGGCTCGGCCCCGCCG
>JALYQB010000130.1 GCA_030856045.1 Actinomycetota bacterium | reverse complement strand
ACAGGGTGTACCCGAAGGATGCCCTCGGTGAACTGGCGGGTGAGGTCGCGGTGATCGGTGTTCGTGGCCTGCGGATGCGGTACGGGTCGGTGGAGGTGCTCGACGGGGTCGACTTCACGGCGGCCCGCGGCGAGGTGCTCGTCCTGCTCGGGCCGAACGGGGCCGGGAAGACCACCTGCATCGAGATCCTGGAGGGCTTCCGGATGCGCTCGGCCGGGGAGGTCAGCGTGCTCGGGATGGACCCAGCTCGAGCAGGCGAACACTGCAGGGCAGGGGTGGACATCGTGCTGCAGTCACAACGAACCCACCGCGGGGCTCGACCCGCTTGCCCGCCGCGGGTTCCACGACCTGGTGCACCGGCTGTCGGACCTGGAGGACACCACCGTCCTGCTGACGACGCACGACCTCGACGAGGCCGAGAAGCTGGCCGATCGCATCCTGATCCTCGACCACGGCCGGATCGTCGCCGACGGCAGCGCCGATCAGCTCTCCCGGCGGGTGTCCGGGCGGGCCGAGGTGCGCTGGAGCCGCGCCGGCGAGCACTTCGTGCACGCCACGTCCGACGCCACCGGGTTCGTCCGCGAGCTGTTCGCCCAGCACGGCGACGAGGTCGCCGACCTGGAGGTGCGCCGCGCCTCGCTGGAGGACACCTACATGGCCCTTGTGCACCGGCAGGAGTCCGGCGCCCGGCCTGCCGCCGTCGTCGAGTTCGAGGAGGTGGCCGGATGAACCACGTGCTGTCCGCTGTCCGCGTCGGCCTGGGCCGCGGCTGGACCGAGTTCCGCCACATGCTGACCACGCCGGGTGAGCACATGTTCAACGTCTTCGTCGCGGTGATCATCCTCACCGTCCTGTACTTCCAGCGCGACAACGCGGTCGGGGGAACCGACCTGCCGCTCGCGACGTTGGTGCTTCCGGGCGTGGTCGGGATGCTCGTCGCGTACAACTCCACAATCGGGGCCGCCTTCGTCATCGCCTTCGAGCGCGAGGACGGGACGTTGCTGCGGGCCAAGGCCGCGCCGTTCGGCATGGTCGGCTACCTCGCCGGTCTGGTCCTGCGCGTCCCGCTGAACACAGTGGTGAGCCTGCTGTGGGTGCTCGTCCCCGGGCTGTTCCTGTTCGACGGGCTGGCGAGCGCGGGCGTCGGCGGGTGGTTGACGCTCCTGTGGGTGCTCGCCCTCGGCCTGTTGGCCACCGTGCCCGCGGGAATGGTCTTCGGCGCCCTCGCCCGCAACCCTCGAGTGGTGGCGCAGACCGTGGGTCTGGGCAGCGCCGGGCTGATCGCGATCTCCGGGATCTTCTACCCGATCTCCGCGCTGCCGGGCTGGCTGCATCCGATCGGCCAGGTCTTTCCATTCTACTGGCTCGGGCTGGGCATGCGCTCGGCGCTGCTGCCCGACGCCGCAGCGGCGGTGGAACTCGCCGGGTCCTGGCAGCACCTGGAGACGGTCGCCGTCCTCGGCGCCTGGACGGTGGTCGGGCTCGTCCTCGCTCCCGTGGTGCTGCGCCGGATGGCCCGCCGCGAGTCCGGGGCCAGCGTGGCGGCGGGCCGGCAGCAGGCCGTCCAGCGGATCGGTTGAACGCATGAGCGAGACCGTCCACAACCGCATCGCCATGCTGCGCGCCGAGCGAGGCATCTCGCGACGCCAACTCGCCGAGGCGCTCGAGGTCCACTACCAGACCGTCGGCTACCTGGAGCGGGGCGAGTACAGCCCCAGCCACTACCTGGCGTTGCAGATCGCGGAGTACTTCGAGGTGCCGGTGGAGGTGATCTTCTCCACCACGCCGTTACCGCGCATCGGGAGCACCGAACGTTCGGCATGACGACGGGTCGCGCTGACGCCGCTACCCGATGAAGGACGACCGCCCCACTCCCAGAGGCTGCTAACCGGCATCGTCGGTAGGCGAGGCCGACGTCCACTCGACGACGGCTGCGACGAACTCGTCCAGGTTGGAGGGATCGGCGAGCCTGGCGAGCACGACGCTGTCATCGACCTCGACGTACTCATGTACGAGAACGTTCCTGAAGCCCACCGCCTTACGCAGGTGTGTAGCGAGTTCAAGGGACAGGACGCCGTGCGCCCCGAGCAGGCTCAGCGCGTCGCCGTTGTCCCGGGGCGGGCCCCACCCCTCCGACGCGCAGATGTGCTGCGCGACGTCGACGCAGGCCTCGATCGCCGTGACGAAGGTGTACTTGACCCCGCGCAACCACAGCCCGTCGGCTCGTCGCCGAGCGTCGGCCGACGCCTCCCCGCGAAGTACAGCGAGATCGTCGGTGACCGACCGGAGCAGCCGGAGAACCCGGACCTCATCGACCATGCCGGACGCTCTCGGCGAACTCGCGATGGCTGCGACGCAGCCGCGGTTGCTCGTCGGCGTAGATCTTGCGGGTGGTGGCGACCCAGCGAACCCGTGCGGGCGGGTCGTCGTCGAAAATAATCTGGCCGTGCATCGCGATCCGACCGGCCAGCTCGAGCGGGGCGTCGTTCAGAACCACTAGGTCGACACCCGCGGGCAGCAGTACCTCGAACGACGACGGCGCGCCGCGGGCCCACCAAGCGGCCACGTCGACGTCGGAGTCCGGACGATGTGAGCCGGCCGACCGGCTGCCGTGCAGCAGGGCGAACCGGGCTCCGGCGTTACGCAGCTCGCGGGTCACCTCGGCGCGCAGGGCGTCCGGGACGGCAGTCATGCCGCCAGTCTCGCACGGGTCGTCGGCCTCGGACGGGACGTCCACATCTACACCCGACGCCGCTGCTGGACCGCCTTCTCGGTCTTGCCGGCCGCGACCCGTCATGGACGACTGACGGGGTTGCATCCCCAGCGCAGGTCGGCCGACACTCATTACTGACCGAATGGTCGGTCGAGTGCCGGGAGCGAGCGATGACGGATGAGCTGGAGCAGTACTTCGACCGCACCATTGCCGCCGACCGGCGGATCGAGCCGCGGGACTGGATGCCCGAGGGCTATCGCAGGACGCTGGTGCGCCAGATCGCGCAGCACGCCCACTCCGAGATCATCGGGATGCAGCCTGAGGGCGCGTGGCTGACGCGGGCGCCGTCGTTGCGTCGCAAGGCGATCCTGCTCGCGAAGGTGCAGGACGAGGCGGGCCACGGGTTGTACCTCTACGCCGCGGCGGAGACGCTCGGCGCCGACCGCGAGGACCTCACCACGCAGCTCGTCACCGGCAGCCAGAAGTACTCCTCGATCTTCAACTACCCGACCCCGACGTTCGCCGACGTCGGCGTGATCGGCTGGCTCGTCGACGGCGCGGCGATCGCGAACCAGGTGCCGCTGTGTCGCAGCTCGTACGGGCCCTATTAGGGTCCGGCGAAACGGCAAGCGAAACTCGCCAAGTTGAATCGTCAATCACCTCTCCACCCGTGCTCACCTGCGGTTTCGCCTGAAACTGGCCGCGTGGGACCCCGATCGGCGGGGCTGGGGGCGGTTGACGGCTCGGTTTCATGGTGCGGGCATGCCGAACGGCCCGCCAACGGCGGGCTCGGTAGGAGCGCGGGGTCTAGGCCGCCAGGGGGACGGCCCTGGCCTTGAGTAGTGCGCTGGCTAGGCGGGCGAGGATGGTCAGGTCCACGTGCAGCCGGACCCGGGGCAGGCGACGGACCCGCAGCGGCAGCATGGCCCACTCGTGTTTGAGGACACCGAACTCGCGTTCGACAGCGACCCGGGTGCGGTAGATCGCCTTCCACCGGTCGGTGGTGCGGGGGATGAGGGTGTGCAACCGGTCGGCCTTGACCCACACGCTGGCGGGCTGGCACTTACCTTTCGGGCAGCGCCACTTGGAGGCGCCCCGCTTGGTGTCGGACCCGGCGAAGCTCCACTCGCCGTGCTCACAGGTCGGGGGCTTGTGCAGCCCGTTGACGACATTCACGGTCTGCTTCAACGGGACGACCGGGCGGACGTCGCGGGACTCGCACGCCGCGTAGATGTCGGACCCGTCATAACCCCGGTCCATCGCGCAGATACCGGGGGTGAAGCCACGCCGGATCGCGGTGTCGAGTAGGCCCGGCATGTGCTCGTGTTCGGAGTCGCAGGCCGACGCCACATGCCAGGCCAGCGGCAGATCGGTCTTGGTGTCAACAGCGGCGTGCACCTTGAAGCCGTAGAACCCGCCACCCTTGCGGGTGGAGATCGCGGACCGGTGACCCCACGACGCATCCGGGTCCGCGTAGTGGTCCCGGGGTTTGCCGTTCGGTAGGTCCCGGTGCCCGTTGGCGTAAGCGGGCAGGTCCGACCCGTCGATGGCCAGGTTCGCACCCAGGTCCGGGATGACCTCATGGAGTCCGGTGAGAACATGGTCCAGGCAGTCCGCCAGCGCCGCACCGTGCTCACGCAACTTGATCGTGAACCGGTACGCGGCGTGGATGCTGGGGGCGACACCGAGCGTGTCCTGTAGGGCGGCGTGCTCGGCGACAAGCCGGACGGTGCGGGACCACGTTGAGATCACGTACACACTCTTGGCCAGCGCGAGCCCCATCATGGCTCGGATCGGGTAGCCACGGCGCCCCGTCCAGCGGGTCGCCTCCAGCTCGGCGATCAACCCCACGATCTCCGGGCTGTCGAGCAGCGCGGCGACCTGTGCGACACCACGCAACGGTGGTACGTTCAGAACGGCCACTGAGGTTGCACCCCTCTTGGTCCAGACCCCCGGACGTTTGCCGCGTCGCGGGGGTCACCTATGTGCTCTTGTCCCCCTAACTATATCGACAGGGTCTGACAAAAATGGGGCCTTCGCGGCCATCCAGCGAACCTATTTTTCGAGGTCATAGGCACTGACCCGCGCGCTAGCAGAGCCCTCGGGGTGCTCACCGAGGTACTCGGCTGGCCCAAGCTGCCCACCTGATTCCCGACCGGACTATCATCACATCACTTGTAGATGTTCTCGCCTCTTAACAAGAGTGCTCGTCGGCACCCCGCCATGCACTGTGGTCGCTAGACTGAAGACGTGCCGGTTGAACTCCTCGGTGGTAATACGTAGATCTTTTATGATCTCCTTAACGCCGGATCTCGAACTCCGAAGGTGAGAGAAGACCTTGGCGAATACTTGTGAAGACTCAGGCACGAGTGAACTGCCAGGTTCGGACTTCCTGAAACCGCGCTTGGATAGTTCGACACAACAACTCCTGTAACCCCACTCCGTCAGCTGGTCCAGCTCAAATAGCCGATGAGTAAGAGCCATCGCGGCGACACCCCAACGCTTCCGTTCCTGAACGATCCTCCCTACACTCGCGTTTCTTAGTTTTCTAGCGAGTACATCATCGCGTGGCATAAGGAACGCCGCCGCGAAACGATCCGCTTGCCGCTCAACTTCACGCCCCTGCAACCGTTCACTACCTTGGTGCATGACCAAGTGACCGAGTTCATGTGCGGCATCGAACCGTTGTCGCTCAGCCGTCTTGCCGGTGTCAATAAAAATAAAGGGAACACCGTTACGAAAGAAGCAAAATGCGTCAATATCCCGGA
The DNA here is from genome assembly GCA_030856045.1 of Actinomycetota bacterium. Lineage (GTDB taxonomy): Bacteria > Actinomycetota > Actinomycetes > Mycobacteriales > Pseudonocardiaceae > JALYQB01. The sequence continues at coordinate 949 of JALYQB010000130.1, read as the reverse complement.
CTTGTTGTGCCAGCGAGAATACACGTATGCCGTGAGCCTCCAGTAGGTGGACCATGTTTGGAATCGGATTACTTCCAAGGCTCCAATTGGCTCGAACCTTTAGCGCCACGCCTTCCGGCCCGAGGGTCCCACCATCCACCCAGTATGATGGGAGATCCACCCCGGGTAAACGATATCTCTCAGCGATCCAGTCTGATATCTGAATAGCTATTTCTGCGGCAGCCATCCCCGCATCTCGCCGGAATGCTGGTGTTTTGCTTAGCGCACGGAAACTGACGGCCTCCACCGGTACGGGATCTATCTCAGGTTCGGAAAAAAAGTCCACGGGCAGCTCTAAGGCTTCTGATAGTTTTTCGAGACTATCATCTGTGGGCTCTTGTCGCCCGTTCTCGTAGCGATTGATTGTCTGGGCGCTCAAGGTCGTTGTTCTGCCGAGCTCGGCCAGCGTAACACCGCGTAGCTTCCTTGCCAGCACGAGTCGCGTTGGAGAGATCGGCACGATGCGAATTCCTTTCAATCCCTATTATCGAGAGGTTGAATATCGATATCGATTCTTGTGCTATCGGGCAACTTTGGAGTATCTCCCAGCTCCAATTGGTTAGGATCTACATCGTTGAACGGCAGTGGCGGCAACTGAATCCTAGCTGAGTACCTGGTGATGGTACCGCCATCACGGGCGGTAGGACGTGACAGCTCAGAGTAAATCATTCCCTTGTGGAAAGTGGCCATCAAGATCCACAGCTCTGGCTCCTCGTCACTGTCAGTCTCCACGCTGTTACCGAAAATATCTATGAGTGGGATGGGGGGCGGGATTCCGTCAATGACATTTTTTATGACATCCCTCAAGTCGTGCTTTGGTGTTGGACACAGACCTCCTGAAGTAGGCGATGACCTTGAGTCGAGGTTGGATCATCAGGTCGCGAGTTGGTAGGTGATGGGGCGGGGGTCG
>JALYQB010000115.1 GCA_030856045.1 Actinomycetota bacterium | reverse complement strand
GCCGTGTCCCTCCGACGGCGATCCACCCGGTCAGCCGGGTGCCGCCATCGGGCCGTCACGCGGCTCCGTCACGTCACGCAGCGGCAGTGCCCGCTCCACCTCTTCGGCGTAGTGCAGTCGACACCGGGGCGGTGGCCGGTCCGTAGCCGGTGCAGTCGGACGCCCTGCTTCCTGTACAAGATAGCGCCGCAGTCGTACGATTTGGTCATGGCGACCATGAACATCAGCGCGGCGCGGGAGAATCTGCCGGCGGCGGTCGACACTGCGCGCACCGAAGCGGTGATCCTGGAGCGGTACGGGCGTCCGGTCGCTGTGCTCGTCAGCCCCGAGCGTTATGCGGAGCTGCTCGACGCCCTCGGGGACGCGGAGGACGTGGTGGCCTTCGACGCGGCCATGGCGGAGGAGGGCCCCAACATTCCGTGGGAGCAGGCCAAGGCTGATCTCGGCTGGACGTGACCCGATACCGCGTCGAACTCAGGCCCGCAGCCGCCAGAGCCCTGCGCAAGCTCGACCCGGAGATCAGGCTGCGCATCCAGGGCGTCATCGCCCTGCTGGAACGAGACCCGCGGCCCCCGGCAGCGCGAGCACTGCGGGGCCGCCCCGGGCTTCGGGTGCGTGTCGATGACTACCGTGTCATCTACACGGTCGGTGACGATGTTCTCCTGGTCGTCATCGTCACTCTCGGACACCGCCGGGACGTCTACGATCGCTGACCCACGCACATCTCACCGGAGGCGATCGTGCACCCGGGCGCCCGCGCCGTCGGCGGCGCTGTTCGCGGGTACCGCGTCGAGATCGTCGAACGGGCGGCCGGTGAGCGGGCGCGGTGCCGCCCCGACCCGCACGGGTGGATGACCCGCCTGGTCTGATGGCCAACGACATCGGGCCACCGCGTCCCGCCCGCCCGCACCGGTCGTCCCCGCTCAAGCGGCGTCGGTCTCGTCCGCTGGACTTGCGGCGTCGGGGTTGACCCACACCAGACGAGCGGTGATGTGCCGGCGCCGGGCGAACAGACGTACCGCGCGTTCCGGGGAGGGCAGTCCCATCCACGCGCCGCCATCCACGCCGACAACCTCGGCGTGGTCCTCGAACGCCATGCCCCACGCCGCGATCCGGCCGTCCACCCGTTCTCCGTACACCTGCATCACGGCGAACAGGCGAGGTGCCTCGTCGGCCACCAACTCATCAACCAACTCGTTGAACTCCGCCTCGCCGCACAGCGGGGCCAGCGTGGAGGGGTCGACGTCCTCCGTCGGTCCCGCTCCGTACTGGTCTTCATCGGCCTCGGGTGAAGGTGCTTGATCTACCCCGATTAGCATCGTTGCCTCCTGCGTGCCGTGCTTTCCTGGTATGCGCGTAGGACCACTGTCGGGGCCGGACGTCCACTTTGAAAGTGGACGTCCGCTGATTCACTCAAATGGAGTACGCCGTGGACGTCAGCGCTTGCCGCTGCGGAGGTTGACCGTGACCCAGGACAGCAGCCATGTCAGCGCGACGGTCCGACGGTGGCAGCTCACCGAGACGCTTCGCCAGCTTCGCGAGCAAGCCCGCCTCACTCATGATCAGGTAGTGGCTGAGATACGCACAGGGCAAGGCAAGTGGTCCCGCCCGAAGCTCTCCCGCATCGAGAACCGCGAGCAGGGAGTCAAGCCGCGCGAAGTGGAGCAACTGCTCGACGTCTATGGCGTGACCGACCAGGCCCTTCGCGACTGGCTGGTCGAGCTCGCCAGCACCGCGCACGAGCGCGGCTGGATGGTCGACATCCGCAAGAACCTCCCGCAGGACTTCCACGCGTTCCTCAACTGGGAGGTCGCCCTGGTGGCGTCCCGGCAGTTCGAGACGTTGCTGGTGCCGGGACTGCTCCAGACCGCGGAGTACGCCCGTGCGTTGATCACCGGCATCAACCCCGGTCTCGCCGAGGATGATGTCGAACGTCGTGTCGCCGCCCGCATAACCCGCCAGCAGATCCTCACTCGCGCGACGCCGCCGCACCTGCACGTCATCCTGGATGCCGGGCTCTTCGAACGACCGGTCGGCGCCCCGCTGGTGATGCGCAACCAGCTCCGTCGCCTGGCCGAGGCCACCGACGCCCCGCACATCACGATCCAGGTCCTCCCGAAATCCGTGGGAGCAAGCCCGGCGTTGATGGGACCGTTCTCGATCCTGACCCTGCCTGACCCCATCCCGGACGTGGGGTATGCCGAAGGGCCAGGCCGCGCGGTCTACATTGAAGACCGCGACGACGTGCGGGCGTTCACGTTGCGCTTCGGTATCCTCACCGAGCAGGCGCTGACCCGTGCCGACTCGGTAGCGTTGATCAACGATGCAGCGAAGGGCTATGAGTGACGCCTGAAGGAGGGCACGAGATGATCCACCAGGATGCGCTGGCCCGCGCCGAGTGGCGCAAGAGCAGCTTCTCCGGCGACGGCGGCACGGGTGGTGGCAACTGCGTCGAGGTTGCACCCCTGGAGGACGGCCGGATCGCTGTGCGCAACAGCAACCACCCCGAGAAGGGCGCGGTCCTGTTCACCCGCACCGAGATGGACGCCTGGATCAAGGGCGTCAGGGCGGGCGAGTTCGACGACCTCGCGTAACCGTGCAGACCGCTGACGGAGGCCGCGACTACCCAACAAGGGCGCGGCCTCCGTCGTGTCCGGCGTCGTCCCAGATAACCCGGAGGTGACTGCGGACCGACCGGGGTGTTGGGTTTCGATCTGAGACCGAGGAGGCGAATCACTGCACGAGCCGCGCTGTAGGGACCCTTGGCGTCGTACAGTGAGTGCATCACCGACGAATTCCTGCCTGAGTTTAGCGGGCGTTCTATAACCTATGGTCTTAGAACGACGGCTATAGTTGTCTTTCGAACTTGCGTCGGCTAGCATTGAGGACATGATCAAGCGTTTACGGCTCACCCGTTACAAAGCGTTCGAGCAATTCGATGCGTCGTTTCGCTCGGGCATGAACGTTTTAGTAGGGCCAAATAATGCAGGCAAGAGTACGCTTATTGCAATCTTGAGGCTCTGTTCGATTCTCTTTCGAAATGCTCAGCGGGTGAACCCGAGCATCTCCATAGCTGACAAAGGTCGGAACGTGATAGGTCATCCACTAGCGTCCGCACTGCTACGCGAACTGCCTGGGTACACCGATGAAAACGTTCACTACGAGTTCCGTTCAGAAGAAGCTCGCGTTGAGGCCACCTCGGACTCCGGATCGAGCCTGATCATCGTTTGGCCAGCCGATTCCGATCCGTACTATTACGTTGATATCAAACCGGGGATGAACGCCCGCAATAGGGGACAGGTTACCAGCTGCGCCCCCACGTTCGGCGTCGTACCAGGGCTAACGCCAATCGAAGATCAAGAGGAGGTCTTGACTCCACAGTATGTGGAACGTTCCTTCGGGTCGCGTCTTACTAGCCGACACTTTCGCAACTATCTGTACCACCTACAGCAGTCCGACGAAGATGAGTATGCTGCCGCCATTGCCTTCATGATTGAGAACACTCCCGAGATCAGCGATGCCTGGCTTCGGTCTCGGGTAGAAGCCGGGGCAGTGGAGCTAGATTTCTTCTTCAAGGAGGCGGTCACAAATTCGGAGCGGGAGCTATTTTGGGCAGGCGACGGCATGCAGATCTGGCTCCAGGTCTTGTTTCACGCGTTCAGTCTTCGCGAGGTCGAGACTCTCGTGTTGGATGAGCCCGATGTATTCCTGCATCCTGACTTGCAGCGCCGCCTTGTAGGGGTGCTTGAAGGACTCGGCCCTCAAGTCATCTTGGCGACTCACGCTCCGGAGATTATCGCTGAATCGAGCAGAGAATCGATCCTTGCAATCGACAGGTCGCGTCGACACGGAAGCCGGATTAGGGACACTCTCGCTCTCGACAGACTTGTGGCTGACCTCGGCAGTGCATTTGATCTGGCGATTGCTCGTGCTCTTCGGAGCAGAGTGACCCTCTTTGTCGAAGGCCAGGACATGAAGGTGCTACGCATACTCGCCGAGACGGTTGGCGCTAGGAGCCTTGCTCGCGAGAGGAGCCAAGCCGCGGTGGTGCCGCTTGGTGGCTATAGTAACTGGCCTCTCATCGAGCCGTTCGCTTGGATGAAGGAGCATATTCTTCAGGACTCCGTCAAGATGTTTGTTATTTTGGACCGCGACTACCGCACACGCGAGGACAGCTACGACGTCGTCGACCGACTCGGCAGGATTGATGTCTCTGCGCACGTATGGACACGCAAGGAGCTTGAAAGCTACTTGCTGGTGCCCGCTGTGGTTTCGAGAGTGTCGGGTCTTCCGATCGAGACCGCCGAGTCGCTGCTCAGCGTAGCGGTCGATGCCCAGGAGACAATAGTCGAGAGCAACATTTTCAATCGACTTTTCAAAAGCAGTAAAGGGCGCGATGCGAAAACTGCTTGAGCCTGCCCTGTCCTTGCCGAATGCCGGACGATTCTATACGAAGTATGGACAGATTTCGACAGCAAAGTTGTGGTCGCTCCAGCGAAGGACGTTATAGCTGCCTTGAATGGTGAAATTGCCGCGATGGGCGGCAGAACCGTCTCCGCGAGGAAGTTGGCAGCGGAGATCTCCGTAGATGAGATCGATCCAGAGGTCGTTGACTTGCTACGCGATATAGAGTGTACTATCCTGCAGCGCACTTGACGTCGTTTTGATACACGAGGGGCTGGCTCTCCGAATTTCTGTGACACCGCTGACCCTCCGCTGACCCGGCCTCCTCGGAGCGTCGCCACTTACCTGCTACGGTCGTCCCTGTCGCTCCAAACCTTGTTGATGCTGTGCGCGTAGGAGCCGATTTGGGTCCATGAGCGATTCTACGCAGAGTGCCCGCAGCAGCATGCCAGCGCCGCCCAGGTCCTCGCCGGCATTGCCGGGCGATCTCGGGCTCAGTCCGTGGCTGAGCAGGAGCTCGGGATGTCGTTGATGAGGTGGTAGGGATCGTAGGTCTGGCGGGCGGTAGGCATCTGACGGTCTCCTCCCTGGACCAGGTGCGGCCGGTGATCCGTTCGTAGACCTCGGTGTATCGAGCTCGCGTGGCAATCACGTTCTCGTTCGGCACTGGCAGGGCGGGCGGGATTGAGGGACGATCCGGACCCTTCCCTGGCGGAACTCAGCATCGAACCGACATCGTGTCTCTGGCACGGCATTCTTAAAGTCCATGCCTCCACGATCTTGGGAAACCTCACGGCTACCGCCAGCCTCAGGCGTGGCTGGTTCAGCGACCGGCTGGCACGCCCACGGGCCGATCCCGCGCTCTACTGATCCCGCTGGTCGGGCATCGGAGGCAGCAGCGGGAGGCGGCGCAGCCGCAACCGGCTGCGCTCGATGACCACGATCGCTCCTTGCTCGAGGTCGCCGCGCACCCTGGGGAGGTTGGCCAGGAGCACGGCCGCCTGCTTGTCCGGCGTCATCGGCTCATACGTTCGAAGCAGCACGAATGACG
>JALYQB010000102.1 GCA_030856045.1 Actinomycetota bacterium | reverse complement strand
CACGGTAAGCGATGGGTACTGTCCGCGCCGGAGGCGTCAGGGTGCCTGGTGGCCCCCGCGGTCTTCAAAACCGACGTGATCGAGTACCTCGGTCAGGCGGGTTCGATTCCCGTCCGCCTCCGCCAGCTTGGCTGCCAGCAGATACAGGTCTGGCCCGCGATCTTGAGTGTTGCTAGTTCAAGATCACGGGCCACAGCTGGGCCACAACGGCCGATCTGATCTAGCCGTTCGTGGCCGGGCGCAAGGGCACCACTGGGGTGGCCGCGAGGAAGTCCGCGTCGTCCGCAGCCTGCAGGGCTTCCACCGTCACTCTGTTGCGCGGTGGATCATCGTCGTACCGTCGCATTGGTTCTCGTCCCTCCTACGGGGGTCGAGAGCAAGGCATCCTGTCGGTGTAGCCGCACCACTGGGGGCCGCGCTACGAGGAGGTTGCGTCTGCACCCCGCCCCGGTCACGTTAAGTGACCGTCGGCGTGCCGCCCAGGAGACGCCAGAGGCCGAACGTAGCGTCGTAGGAAGGCGTGGGCAGGATCGGCCGAGAGGAATGCTGTGGGTCTGCTGCAAGAGATCATCACCGGGGCGATGGATGACACGAAGCCGGTCTCCGCGCTCTTGCGTTCGATGCAAGTCCTTGCTAAGCGGGGTGGAGCGAACGACCTTGAGGAGTGGGTGAGGAAGGAGAGCAACGGCTACGCGGATGACGACGCCTTGCCGAAATATCGCGGTCCATTCTCCGTCAACCCGCTGGCCCACTTCACCGGCCCCTTTGGAAGCGAGGCGAAGCAGTTTCCGATTGGCAAGGGCGCCTTTCCAAAGCAGTTCCACAACTCTTTTCACTTGAGCTCTATTGGGGCATGAAGGAACTCGAAGAGATCGCTAGCCAGGATTCTGAGGTACACCTGCCGTGGCCTGCAGATATGGTCAGCTATGCCAACGGCTTGATCAACGCTCGTAAGGTGAAACTAATTCCGATGCATGGATTGGTGAGCGTTAATATTCCCGTCACGCGTGCAGCGCTGGTCCGAGCCATTGACGCAGTCCGAGGTCGAATTCTAGATCTCGCGCTGGAACTAGAGTATGTCTCGCCGGAACTTGGCGAGGTCGCCGGGAGCTCGGCGGAGCATAAGGAAGAGATCAGCGCGAAGTTCCAGATGAACATCCATGCCGACACCGTCAACGTCGGAGAGAACTATGGCGTCCCGATCACGTCCGGTGACTCCGCCAGTCTCGCCCGGTACCTGCGCGGCCTGGGCGTCGAGGACGAAGCGGCAATCGATGAGCTCACGGAAGCCGCCAAGACCGCAGAAGCCGGTGACCTACAGAGAGAAGAGAGCAGGTTGAAGACGGCAGTCAAGAAGGTAGGCGGGCTGATTGGGATTGCTGGCGTGAACTCGGGCGTACAACTCGCGGCGAAGGCTGCGGAGGGCTACCTCGGCATGGGCGCCTGAACCCCACTAGGCGATGATCGCCGCGACGGTCGTCATGAGTGCGAAGCCGCCGTTCGCCACCCCGAGCCAGAAGGTGCGCCGAGCAAGGTCGTTAGTCGCCTTGATCGTACGCTCGTAATTCCCGCACCGTAGCTCGTCGAGGTAGAAACCGGTGCCGACCTGGGTTCGCGTGGCGTGCGCGTCATACTGCTCGCGCACCAGCTCATCCGTCAACTGCTCCAACCGCTCGAACCTCGGCGTGATGCTCATGCGTAGACGGGTACCCGCGAGGCCTGGACAGTCGACGCTGGTCCCCGTCGTGGGCGGGAGGGTCGGGGTGACGAGTGCGGCCTGGCGGGCTGTCTACTTGAATCTCGTCTCGAGAATCCGTGCGCCCGGCACGTTGCTCTCATTCCTCCAGTAGACAGCGCTTCGGCCATCCTGCGGATCTATCCGAAACCGAACGCGCCCGTCGTCAAACACGGTAACGAAACACCCGGGCGCAACTTCGAACCGAACGTTGGGAGCCTGCTGTTTATCGCCTTCGTAGCGTGTAGCAGGGTATGTCGCCTCTGTTGCGTATTCGCGATTCATCTAGCGGCCCCTTCCTCCGCACGACGTTCACGGCACGATCGTTCGCCCTGGTCACCTACCTACGCCAACGACTCGGCGGGGTAGGTAACCTTACCCGAGGTCAGCAGGTTCGTCGGCCTGCGTCGGCGCCGGACGGTGAAGCGTCGGAGTCGGGCGCGGAGCGTCGGGTGGGCGTGGGGAGGGTGGCAGCCGGGATGGTTGGCGATCTTGACCGACGCTGGCGATCATCGCGCTGGCCACAGGCGGGCCACAGAGCACGTCGATTCGGCGGGTGTCACGCGGTGTCAGCCGGGAGCATCGAAACGGCCCCTGACCTGCTTGAACGAGGCGAACGTGCAGGTAGCGGCGTCGTCCCACGGTGCCCGGTTGGCGGTCTTCGAAACCGACATGATCGAGTACCTAAGTCAGGAGGGTTCGATTCACGTCCGCCTCCGCAAACTGCACGTGCCCTCCCCCAATGCCGCGTTCGCGTAATCCGTCAAAAGGGCGGGTGAGGACCCTTTGAGGTTGAGGGACGTAGTTGCAGGTCAGCGGCTTGATCCGCCGTAGGTTACGGATCCGGGTATCCCCCTGATACGGCCGTCCTCATCCTCGACCCCGGATCCGGCCTCGGTCCGATTCTCCGACCGACCCGAACCGTCCCGACCGTGGCTGCCGTTCCGGTGCCTGCTCCATCCTGCCGGACCGGTTCCTGCTTCCCGGTCGGGCGTCCTCGACCCTTGCCCCCGAGTTCCCGGCCGTCCTGCCCGGAGCCGACCCTCCGCCACGGTCCCGGCCGCTCCGTGTCTCGGGTCGAGCCACCCCGCTGCACACTCGCCCACTGGCGGGCGCCCACCCGACCACGCGGGGTGCCTCCGATAGACGGCGCGCCCGGGGACGCGGAGGGTTGTGGGGGAGGTCCAGGGCCCCCGTGCCCCGCCGGGACGTGCTGACGCTGACCGTGGCGAACGGCTGAACCGGCCAGCCCGGGGACGCCTGCCCGCCCGCGTGATCCCGGGGGTGGGGTGACTCCCTCCCCCGGGCCACGCCCCGACGGGAGGTGCTGCCGCTCGCGGTACGCGCCACTCTTGGGTTTGCGGGTGGTCGTGGTGGTCGCCGGGGGCGGGTCAGTCGAACTCGCCACCGCGCACCCCTGCGGTGAACGCTGCCCATCCCGCGGCCGTGAGCCTCAGCACCGGGCCGGATCGGTCCTTCGAGTCACGGACGGCGCGGCCCCCGTCGTCGAGGTCGGCGACCTCGATGCAGTTTCCGCCAGCGTTCGAGTACGAGGCTTTCCGCCAGTTAGTGGGCTGCATGGCCGTGCTCCTTCCTCACCTGTTCGATCAAGCGGGCACTGTCGCGGCTCGACAACGCGCGGTCGCGTAGGTCATCAAACAACGTGGTGAGCGAGGCCACGGCGTCGGTGTCCTCGATGACCTGCCCGCCGAGGGAGTGCTCCAGGTACCCGATGTCGGGTGCGTCCAGGTCGGGGAAGCTCAAGATCGTCACCGGACCTGACATCGCGCCGTTCTGTCCTGCCGCGAAGGGCAGCACCTGGAGCTTGACGTTCGGCGCCTTGCTGACCTCCAGGACGTGGCCGAGTTGCTCTGCCATGCTCGCGGGGCCGCCGACGACACGGCGTAGTGCACCCTCCGAGACCACCGCGACAAGCTCGAGCGCACCGTCGCCGGTGAGCCGGTCCTGCCGCCGTAGCCGGGCCGCGATCTGCTGGTCGATCTGCTCCGGTGGCACGAGGTGACGTCCGGCGCCGTAGACGGCGCGGGCGTAGTCCTCGGTCTGGAGCAGGCCGGGGATCAACTCAAGCTCGTAGGTCTGTTCACGGGATGCGTCGGACTCCAGGCCGATCAGCGGTTGCGCCCAGTCCGGTAGCCGGTAGGTCACCCACCATCCGCGCTTGGACGCCTGGACGCGGATCTCTTCCAGGATGGCACGGTCTCCGGGGTCGGCTCCGTAGGCATCGAGCAGCGCGGCGAGCTCTGCCTTCTTGATCACGTTTTCGCCGCGCTCCAGGTGTCCGATCTTCTGGACCGAGCAGCCCAGCACGGCGGCCGCCTGCTTCACGGTCAACTGTGCGGTGTCGCGGCGACGGCGCAACTCGGAGGCGAGCTTGCGCCGCCCGGCCGTGGGTCCCATATCCGATGATCGTAGCCCTGGCGGCAAACAGAGTTTTCAAATCCGAGTTGATTGCTTTCGAGTAATCGGTTTTGTATGCTGAGGTGTGTCACCGGGGGCGAACGCACATCCGCCCCACGCAACGGTGGCGAGCCGCCCGGCCCGCGGCCCCCCTGACCGGGCCGGGCGGCGCCCTCCACGGGAAAGGGGACGCGACATGTCCGACACGCGGCGGCAGGTACCGCTTAGCCTCCGGGAGCTGCTTGCGGGTGAGCGGGACCTCTACCTCGCTCGCCGACGCGGTCGACGTACCGCCCAGCGGTACCGCAGGTCACTGGTGGCGACCCGGTGACCAGCTACCCGGCGGACCCGCTACTGCACCAACTCACCACGGCGTATGGCTGGCGCGTCGATGTGCACCATGACGCGCACGACCGGCCCGACGTGGTGGTTGCGGTCCGCGTCGGGCCGCAGTGGACGGACTCAGTAGCCATCGCGGGAGAGACCGACACCGTGGCGATGCGTCACCGCACCCGTGAGTCCAGCCTGATCGTACCCACCGGTATCCCGCCGGAGTCCGGCGCGGTGTGGCAGCGCCACGGCCGCTGTGACGACGTGCTCACCGAGCTGTTCGAGCTACCCACCCCATAGACCCCGACCGGGCGCCGGTCGAGCCGCGCTCCCCCTCGCGCCCGAAGCTCCCGGCGTCCGGTCGGTCCACCCCACAGCCCCGTCGGATCACCCTGAGGACGGGGGCTGTTGTCTCGTACACGGCTGATGTGTTGCCTAGCGGCCCGACGAAGGTCCTCGGGGATGGGGGTCGCCGCCGGTCAGCAGGTAGACCACGCACGACGCACCGGTCGAACACTCCCCTCACGCTCCCGGTGGCTGGTCGGCCCCCGACCGCGCTCCGGTGCTGTCCTGCCCGGGCGGAGCCACCGGATGCAACCGAGAGCCACACCCGGCGTGGCCCGGCCCGGTCCCGGCCACGCCGGAAGGCTGACGGCCGCCGGGTCTTCCGTCGGCGATCCCCACCGCCGACGGGAGCGGCCGGTCACGGCAAGATGCCCGCGATGCGGACGACCGCCTCGGGGTAGGGCACGAGCAGGTCAGCGCGCATCGTGGCGCGCACCGCGGTCTGATCACTGGAGAACCTCGCAGTGAAGCCCCGCGGGGGGCACCGGTAGGTGGAGCGCCCGTCACCCAGCACCGACCGCACCTCGCGGCTTGCCGCCATACGCCGAAATGTCGTTGTCGGTGTAGACCCTGGCCACTCGCCAGCCGCGCCGTTCGGCCAGCTCCCGGCAGCCGCTTCCTGCCGCGCCACACCGAGCCCGGCGCCCACCTTGTCCTCACTGATGCGGCAGTAGATCGCTGCCCGTCGCTGCTCCATAAGCAAGAGGTCTCACGCGACCCTTAGATCCGATGAGGCGAACGCGGCATTGGGGGTCACCACGTGCCCTCCTCCAATGCCGCACTGTCGCTGCGCACAGCGGCTCGTAGGATGATCCCATGCACGTCCTCGCCACCGCGGGGCACGTCGACCACGGGAAGTCGACGCTGGTCCGCGCGCTGACCGGCATGGAGCCCGACCGGTGGGCCGAGGAGCGCCGCCGGGGGATGACGATCGACCTCGGGTTCGCGTGGAC
>JALYQB010000094.1 GCA_030856045.1 Actinomycetota bacterium | reverse complement strand
GAAGTGCGATGTTGCCGGTCGTGGTCAACGGCCATCTGATGTTCATGGACGCCGACACCGCGGCGAGTAGTGGGCTCCGTGACCGCTTCCTTGCCGCCGTCACCGCGCACGACACCACGACCTCCCCGGGTATCCGCGGCGGTTCAGTCGTAGCGGGTCGTCCGGCCCGCACGCTCGATGACCTGCGCAGTGCCGTCTTCGACACACCGCTGCCGGTACCGATGGGTATGGGCACTCCGGTGCCACGCTCAACAGTGGGCGTCACGGTGCAGGCCCATCTCCTCTACCAGCGTGCCGACTACGACGCTGCCGCGCAACTCTTGCCCGCGGTTCTTAGTACCTGCCTGCATAACCGGGTCGATGCCGGTCCGAACGAATGTCTGGTCGGCACGTTGACCGCGCGGCATACCACGGCTGCCGCTTATATCGCCGCAGCCAAGCTCGCCACGAAGCTCGGGGACGTGGGCTTGGCCTCAGTGACCGCGGATCGTGCCATGACGGCAGCCAAGGAGAGCGGGCACCCGGCGCTGGTCGGCGCCGCAACTTACCAAGTTGCGTGTGCATTCTTGTTGACCGGTGAGCTGGCCGCTGCCGAACAGATCCTCACGGTCGGAGCGGAGAATATTGCCGGCGTTGTTGCGACACGGCACCTGAACTGTCGCCAGGAAGAAGCGTTCTCGGTGCGGGGTTCTTTGTTGTTGCTGCTCGCCATCATCGCCGCACGGCGGGATGACCATGACACGGCACAGAATGTTCTTTACGAAGCGCGTCAGCTCGCTGAGCAACTCGGTTGTGATGGCAACTGGCTTTGGACGGCCTTCGGCCCCACCAACGTCGCCATCCACCAGTTGGCTGTCCAGTCCCGGCTTGGTAACGCCAAGGAAGCGGCACGAGTTGCTGAGATCATCGATACCGATGCCTTGCCTGTCGTGTTACGTGGTCGCCGCTCGCAGGTGCACCTGGAGTTGGGCTGGGCCGCAGCTGGGCAACACGATGATACCTTGGCGGTCCTGCACCTACTCGAAGCGGAGCGGATCGCTGAGAAAGCCGTGTCGCGCAACGCCTCAGCCAGGACGTTAATCAGCATTCTCTTGGCGCGAGAACGCCGGAGTGTCACGCCCGGCTTGCGTGGGCTGGCATCCCGGACCGGGTTGCTCCTATGAGCCAGGCGCAGCCGAGACCGATACTCTACCTCGTCGTCTGCGCGGCGCCACCGGTCCAACGCATCGACGAACTGATCGAGCTACTTCACCAAGCAGGTTGGCGTATCTGCGTCATTCCTACACCGCACGCGGCGAGCTGGATAGATGGCCAGGAGCTCACCCAACAGACCGGCTATCCGGTTCGGTACGATCACCGGCTTCCGGGTGATCCGGACTCACTGCCACGTGCTGACGCCATCGCCGTGGTGCCAGCCACGTTCAATACCATCAACAAGTGGGCGGCCGGCATTAACGACACATTCGCATTGGGTATACTCAACGAGGCGATCGGACTCAAATCACCTGTCATTGTCGCACCCTATGCTAAGCCGAGTTTGGCGGCGCACCCGGCGTTCAGCGTAAGCCTGGAAAAGCTCAACGGGTGGGGTGTGAACGTACTATCGAACGAGGCGATTCGGGTGACGGACGTCGACGACAAGTCAGCACCACGCTTCTCTTGGCGGCCGGTGATAGAGGCAGTAACGAGAGTTCTTTGAGGCGCGCGGACGACGGTCTGATGAGCGACGACGGGTGGCAGGGAATGCTGCTCGCAGGTATGAGGGTGCAGACCGTCGACGACAGTATCGCCGATCACCGGGTCGACCGACCACACCGGTCCGTGACGCCGTGGCGTGGGAGGTGGAGTTCGATCCGCTGCTACTGGAATCGTGCGAACCTGTTCCCCGTGCATACCGCGGTGCTGCGTACGCCCACTGCGGCCACGGCCCGGTTCGACCCGGTCCTGCCGGCGATCGAAGACCGGGACTTCTGGCTGCGCCTGACCCGCGCGCACGGCTCCGTCGCCGGTTCGGCCGCGTGCTCGTCACTACCTCCGTGGGAGGGGCTCTACACGACCCTACGGCCCACCTGCCGCACAACGAGCTCGGCGAGATGTGGTGGGCCACCGACTCGGCGCTCTGGGCGGCCAAGCGGGCTGGCGGCAACGAGGCCCGCATCGCCCCGGATGGGACTAACTGGCCTCGCGATGTCGCAGGTCTTCCGGCCGCAGTCTGTAGAACGGACGTCCGCACACAGGGATGAGGGTTCAACTGGTGATGCAGCGTGCATCGGTGATTACGAACGGTCGATCTTGCCGCAGAATGTTGCCCTATGCGTGCGCGCAGAGCGACGCGGGGCGGGTCCACAAGTTTCCACCCCATCAGCCCGGCGCCCTGCGAAGTGGGCGCCGCGCAGGAACCGAGGAGCGGTCGTGACCAGCCACCAGACCCGCCGAGACTACACCTCGGCGGCCGTGACTCACCTGACCCGACCGGGCAGGTGCCGCACCACACGAGGAGGGGAGGAACCTCATGGACGAGCTGGATCTCGACGTCGCCATCGTTTGGTCGGGGCCGGTGGCCGAAGCGCTGCTGTCCAGGACCGATGACAACTGCGACACCCGCAAGGACGGCGACTGCTGATCACCGGGTGACGGTCGGTCCGCGGCAGTCGGGCCCGCACACGGCGCGCTCGACTGCCGACGGCCCCACCTACCGGCCCGTGCTTCAGGCCGTCATGTTTCGGGCCAGCACCCACAACCGGGCTGTCGTGCCCGGCTGGTGGCCCGCGCTGGAGGTGGACATCGAGCAGTGGCGGTCCTGGCTGGCCCAGGTCGCCGCACAGCGGGAGGCGATGGAGGCGATCGCCCACGCCAGCCCGGCGCTGGCGGCCCGCGTCACCCGAATCTGTCGCGGCGAGGCCGTGTCGCCCCAGCGGGCCCGACGTGCCGCCGAGGCCGTCGCCCGCTACCTGCTGCGGCTGGGTGGCCGCGCGACACCCTGCGGCCTGTTCGCGGGGGTGGCTCCCGTTCAGGTCGGATCGAGCACCACCGTGTCGTGGGGCGTCGATCATCAGCGGCACAGCACACCCGCCGCGCAGGACATGGCGGCCGCCGTCACCGCCGCCGAGAACGACCCGGAGCTGCTGCGTGAGCTGTGCGTGCAGGCCAACGACCTGACGATCTGGCGCGGTGGGCGGCTGGTGGTGGACGGCATGCCGCACCTGCACCAGGACCACCCCGCCGAGGTGTCCGTACGCGCCGGCACGGTGCTGGAGGCCGTGCTGGCCGAGGCCGCCCAGCCCACGCCGGTCCTGGGTCTGGTCGAGGTGATCACCGACCGGTTCCCGCGCGCGACCCGCGACGGCATCGAGGCGATGGTGCAGGGCCTGGTCAGGCACGGCGTGCTGATCAGCGAGCTGCGTGCCCCGGGCACCTCCACCACTCCCGGCACCTACCTGCACCACCGGCTGGACGCGGTGGACGGCACGTCCTCGCAGCCGCCCAGCATTGACCTCCGTATCGATGCCGCCGTGCAGGTGCCGGGTCAGGTGGCCGAGGAGGTAGCCGAAGCCGGGCGGCTGCTGGCGCTCACCGCGGGCGACACGTCAGGACGCCGATCCTGGCGGGACTGGCATACCTGCTTCGTCGAGCGGTTCGGGGCGGGCGCCGCCGTGCCCGTGAGCGCAGCGGTGGACCCGGTGGAGGGTGTCGGGTGGCCCGAGCACCTGCTGCCCGACCACACACCCGACCCGCAGCCGTGGCAGCGCCGGGACCGGCACCTGGCCGCCCTGGCCCAACGGGCCGCGCGCCACGGCGCCACCGAGGTCCACCTGAGCGCCGCGGATCTCACCGCGCTGGGCGCGGAGACCGGGTGGGCTGGATGGGCGCCGCACCTGTCGGTGTGCGCCCAGATACAGGCCACCAGCCGCGCCGAGCTGGACTACGGCCGGTTCGATGTCGTCGTGGGGGCCGTGGGGCGCACCGGCGCGGCGCTGGGCGGGCGGCTGCTGGACCGGCTGCCCCCGCCACAGGCATCCGACGCTATCGAGGCCCTGTCGACACTGCCGCCCACCACCCACGGCGCGATCGTGGTGCAGCTGAGCGCACCCGCACGGCAGCTGGATTGCGACCCCCTCGGCCGAGCACCCCAAGTCACCCGCGAGCTGCTGCACGTCGGGGAGTTCGGGGACGGCGGGTTGCGGGTGGCGGACCTGTTCGTCGTCGCCGATTCCCGACGGCTCTACCTGGTGGACCGGGACGAACGCGTGGTCGAGCCGATGGTGGCGCACACTCTGGCCGGGCACACCCTGGCGCCGTTGGTGCGGTTCTTGGGGGAGGTCACCACCTCGGCGCTGGGCCCGGTGCGCGGGTTCGACTGGGGGCCGCTGGTTGGGCTGCCGTGGCGGCCGCGCCTGCGCGTGGGCCGCATCATCCTGTCCCCGGCCGCCTGGCGACTGGATCCGGCAGATCTCCCTGGCCGGGACGCATCCCCGACACAGTGGTGTGCCGCGCTGGCCCGCCACCGCGAGGTGGAGGGCATCCCGGAGTGGGTGCACCTCGGCGACACCGACCACCGCCTGCGCCTCAATCTGACCCACGACCTGGACACCCATCAGCTGCGCCTTCACCTGGACCGAGCCGACGGGCCCGTCACTGTGTCCCAGGCCGCCGCCGACGAGGCGTGGGGATGGATCGACGGCCACGCCCACGAACTACTGGTGCCCCTGGCCTCGAGCACCGAGCCTGCGCCGCGGCCCGCGGTGCTGGACCGGCTAGTGACGGTGACCGGCCGGGAGGCCAGCCTGCCTGCGGACGGGCCGGTGCTGTCCGCGCTGATCGACTGCGACCCCCGCGCCATAGCCACCCTGGTCACCCAGCGGCTTCCGCAGCTGGCCGAGGCGCTCGACACCGAGGAGCTGTGGTGGCTACCGATGCGCCAACCACGGCCGCACCTGCGGCTGCGCCTCGCCACCGACGACCCCAGTGCGGCGGCTGCCCGACTGAGTTCTTGGGTGGCCGAGCTTCGCCAGGCCGGGCTTGCCGGGGCGCTCACGTTCGACACGTTCCGGCCGGAGGTGGCCCGCTACAGCGCCGGCGCCGCTGACCCGGCGGCGGCCATGGACGCCGTCCAGGCCGTGTGGACAGCGGACTCCGCCACGGCCGCGGTGCTGCTGGAGACCGCCCGTGATCACCCGGAGCTGGACCCGGATGCGGCTACCGCAGCCAGCCTGCTCGATCTGACCTGCGCCGCCCTGGGGCGAGACGCCGGTCTGGCCTGGCTGATCAGCCACCGTGAGCTGACCGGCACCGCCCCCATCGGCGACCGAGGCGCGATCGCCCGGGCCCAGACGCTGTGGCGGGACCCGCCGCAGGCGCTGCGGCAGGCATGGGCCCGGCGCGCCGACGCCATCACCGCCTACCGAGATCGCCTCGGCGGACTGCCGGGCTCGGTACTGGTGTCGCTGCTGCACCTCCACCACGTGCGCGTCCACCAACCCGATCCGGCCGGCGAACAGGCCCGACACCGCATCGCCCGCGCCGTCGCGCTCGCCGCCCACGCACCGAAGGGACCACGTGACCACCCGCACCGTGACCACCCGCACCCGGCTCGATGATCGGCGTGCGGTCATCACCGGCATCACCGACCGCCTCACCCACCCCACCAACCCGGACGGCGACCACGGGCCCCGTTCCCGACGCTGGTGGGCCCAATCCATCGCCCACGGCGCGGCGGGGGTGGCCATCCTGCACGCCGTCCTGGACCGGACCGGCGAGAATCGGCAGCTCATCCACCGGTGGCTGGCCGCCGCCGTCACCGAGGAGCTCTCTGCCGCCCCTGGTGCCGGCGCCTGGTTCGGAGCCCCCGCGGTGGCGTTCGCGTTCGCCCAGTCCGCTCCGAACGGCACCTACCGGGGTGCGCGCGCCGAGCTCGACCGTGCGGTGGAGGACATCACCCGAGACCGTCTCGGTGAGGCCCGACGCCGCATCGAGGCTCGCAAGAGACCTCGCCTCCAGGAGTTCGACCTGGTCAACGGTCTGTCCGGGATCGGCGGCTACCTGCTCCAGCGCGACCTGACCCACCCTCTGGTCGCGGAGGTGTTGGCGTACCTGGTGTCGCTCACCGAGCCGGTCGACGCCGCCGACACCGCGGGCACCACGGTGCCCGGCTGGTGGACCGCCGACCCGTCGTCCGGCTGTCCCACCGAGCACGGCGGGCACTCCGACCAAGGCGCCGCCCACGGCATCGCCGGGCCGCTCAGCCTGCTTGCCCTGGCCGGGCGTGCCGGGGCCTGGGTGCCCGGCCAGTGCCAGGCGATGCACCGCATCGGCGACTGGTACGACGGGCTGGCCCGCACCAACGACACTGGCTGCTGGTGGCCGCAGCGCCTCACCTGGCACGAGCGCACCAGTGGTACGCCGATGCAGGTCAGCCCAGGACGGCCGTCCTGGTGCTACAGCACCCCCGGCATCGCGCGTGCCCTCCAGCTATCCGGGATCGCCCTGGGTGACACCGACCGCCGGCACCGCGCCGAGCAGGCCCTGCTGGCCGCAGTCACCGACCCCACCCAGCTGGGCCAGATCAGCGACGTGTCGCTATGTCACGGATGGGCCGGCACCGCCCTGACCGTGTGGTGCGCAGCCCAGGACAGCACCGATCCCGCCCTGACCCAGGCGCTACCCGCGCTCACCGACTCCCTGGCCGACGCCGCACACGCGCTACCGGCCACCGTCCCGACCGGGCTGATCCAAGGCGCAGCCGGTGCCGCCTTGACCTTGAACTCGTTGACCGTGAACCAGGTCGACGGCTGGGCCCGATGCCTGCTGCTGCACTGACCTGGGAGGACCTGCCAGTGACCACGACCGCACCCCACACCCAGTCCGCCGACACGCAGGCAGGCAGCTGGCGGCAGCTGCTGCTCACCATCAACCAACCAGCCCACGTCGACACCTTGCTGATCGAGCTGGCTCCCGTCCTGCACGCGGTCGGACAACGCGGCCCGGGATGCTGGTGGATCCGCAAGGGCGACACGCTGCGGCTGCGGCTGTGGCACCCCGACCCGGATGACGTCGACCAGATCACCGCCGCCGCCCGCCAGCACGGCGCCCAGATCCACCCCGGCATCTACGAGCCTGAGACCCACGGGTTCGGCGGGGAGGCAGGGATCCGCGTCGCCCACCGGGTGGCCTGCCATGACGCCCACCACCTGGCCGGGCACCTGGCCCGCCACCGCCGGCACCACCACCGTCACGAGATGTTCCTGCTGCTGGCTACCCGCCTCATGCGCGCCGCGGGCCTGGACCTGGAAGAACAATGGGGACGTGTGGTCCCGCGTGGCCGCCCACCGGCCGCCGCCCGACACCGTTCCGGCCGCCACCCGGCGCGCGGTGCGGCACCTGATTTTCGCCGGCCCGGACAGCGCCTCCAGCCCCCTGTACCGGGCCCCGGCCTGGTCCGACGCATTCGAGACGGCCGGGCGTGACCTGACAGAGCTGGCCGGCACCGGGCGTCTGACCCGCGGCTTGCGCGCCGTCATCGCGAATCTGCTGCTGTTCATGGCCAACCGGCACGGCATCCACTCCCGGCCCCTGGCCATTCTGTCCACCGCTGCCCAGCACGTCATCTTTCAGGAGGACCACCACATGCCCTCGTCCACCGAGACCCTCGACCCGGTCACGCTGCGGGACCAGCTGGCCGACGCCGTCCGCACTCGCGACGGGTTCTCCGGCCCCGACAGCCCAGTTGAGCGTGCGTTCCGCACCGTGTTTCGGCATGAGTTCGTGCCGGGCACCCCGCTCGAGCAGGCCTACGCGCCGCGACAGGTGGTGACCAAGCGTGCCGCGGACGGCTCGGCGCTGTCCTCGGCTTCCGCGCCGCCGCTGGTGGCGCGCATGCTGGAACAGCTGGCGGCCCAGCCCGGTGAGCGCATCCTGGAGATCGGCGCCGCCACCGGCTTCAACGCCGCCCTGCTCGGCGAGCTCGTCGGCCCGGACGGGCGGGTCGTGACCATCGAGTACGACCAGGACCTCAGCGACGGCGCCGTGGACGCGATCGCCCGCACCGGCTACGACGACCGGGTCGAGGTCCGCTGCGGCGACGGCGCGCTCGGCGCCCCGGACCGGGCACCGTACGACGGCATCATCGTCACCGTCGGCGCTGTCGACATCCCGGCCCAGTGGTGGGACCAGCTGACCGACGACGGCCGGATGATCGTGCCGCTGGAGCTCCACCCCAGCGGTCTGACCCGGAGCTTGCGGCTGCACCGCACCGGCCCGGACACCGCCGTATCCACCCACCAACTGGTCTGCGGGTTCGTACCGATGCGCGGCCAGTCCGCGGTCGTCACCACCCGCACCCGCCTAGCCGATGACGTCCTGCTCGACCACGCACCCGCCGACGTCGCCGACGTCGTCGGCCTGGCCGAATCCCTGGCTTCGGGGCCGTCCTGGCAGCAGTGGACCGGGCTGACCTTCGGCATGACGCCCATCTCGTTCGGGCACCTGGACCTGTGGCTGGCCACCCAGCAGCCAATCCCGTTCGGCCGACTGTCCCTGTCCAACGACGTCCGGGAAGCCGGCATCGCCGACCCGACCCTGCGATGGTCCGGGGCGGCCCTGTTCCGCAGCGGGTCCCTGGCCTACCTCACGACCCGCGACGTCGAGGACGGCGAGGAGATCGGCATCGCCGCGCACGGCCCAGCCGCCGAACAGCTCGGCGGCGAACTCTTGGAGCTGACCCGCACCTGGCACACCGGGCCACGCCTGCACGAACCCACCATCACCATCACTCGCAACGGCGACAGCATCAGCCTGACCGTGCAGTGGTGACCATGCCCCAATGGGAACCCGGCACACGGCCGGCCCAGCCGCAGCCCGCGCCCTCGGCCTGGTCAACCCCACAACGCGATGGGCCGGGGCGACCCTGTACGACGGCGGATCCATCGCCTACCTCGCCGCTCGGCCGGCCGGCGACGAAGCGATCGAGCTGGGCGTCATCACGCACGGCTCCAGGCGCGGCCCGCCCAGCCCATCATCACGGCTTATCCCGTCGGGACACCCAGCGACAAGCTCTCCTCCGGAGCCCACATCGAGCGGCCAGATACCAGCCTCACCATCGACTGGTAACCAAGCACGAGGTAGCAACGAGCGGCAGGCGTACGCCGACGGCTCCGCTCCTGGTCCGCCGCACCCAGCAGTGCTCGTTCTCCCGCTATATGACGGCGGGGTCTGGAGACTGAAGGTCAGCACCCGTGGATGGATAGCGCCGCACAGGCACCGCATGGGCTCGTCTACCGGCACATGGCGATCACGCCGATCAATGGCATGCCGCGTTGGTCGCAGTGAAGTGTCGCTTGCCACCTTCTGGGACGCGGCGCAGCTCTCGTTGCCCGGTCGCGACGCGCCGCTGGTCGGTCGGGACGACGAGCGACGGTCAGGGCGAGTTCAGTGGGCGGGTGGCGGTGGCCAACGCCGCGAGGTCGATATCGACACCGAACGGCTCGTCCAGCCGCAGCCGCTCACCCGCCTCGACCCGCCGCACCGGCGCGTAGCGACTTCGGCGCAACCTCAAGGCCACGGCCGAGGGTGGCGCGGCTCCGAGTTCAATCCGCAGGTAGTGCGGGATGCCGGCTCGTGCGTAGAGCTGGGGCTTGATGGCCCGATCCACTGCCGCGTTGCCCGGGCTGGTGATCTCCACGACCAGCGCCACGTCCCCCGGTTCGGCAACGGTGCGATCCTCGCCTGGCGTGGTCACCGCGGCCAGGTCAGGGATAAGGATCTTGCCGGGGGCGACCCGGACATTGATCGCCTCGAGTACCTCGAAGCCCGACGGAGCCGCTGCTGACAGCGCGAGCCAGAGCTGGGAGGACATCCGCTGGTGCCGGTAACCGGCGCTCGGGCTCACCAGCAGGCTTCCGTCCAGCAGCTCGATCCGGCGCCGGTCCGAGGGTAGGGCGAGGTAGTCCTGCTCCGTCCACGGACCGACGTGCTCGAGCACATCCGCATGTGCACCCGCGGCCATGGCCACTCACCTCCGCGCTCCGGTCCAGCCTCCATGGTCGCATCGTGCTGGGTGGTACCGACAGTCTCGACGGCAGAGCTGCTCAGCTGGTCACGAAGGTGGTGAACCGCACGGCGACTTCGACGTCCTCCGCGGGCCGCAGGTCCACGGTGTCCTTCCAGCCCGTCGGACGGTTCGGGTGGGTGCCCGCCGCGGGTGAGTACCTGGAACGGGTCGAGGTGCACGTCCACCGGGTGGTGCGGATCCGAGGAGAGGGCCGCCGTCCGGGAAGTCGCCGACGAGGCCAGCCGACGGTTCAACGCGCTGCCTGGCCTGTGATCACTCGGGCATCCCCGGCAGTGAGGGTGAATGGCACCCAGAGCCGGGGCCGCCAGTAGTAGCGGTACTACGCTGCGTGCGGTGTTCGTGACGATGAGGGCGGGGTGCCCATGACCACCGTTGACCGTTGGACCGGTTGTGAAGCGAAGCTGCTCCGGGCGGCGCTGCGGCTCAGCGTCCGCGACTTCGCCGCCCGTCTCGGGGTTGGTTTGCGAACGGTCAACAAGTGGGAGGCGCGGCAGGCGGACATCACTCCGCTGCCGCACATGCAAGAGGTGCTCGACACCGCACTGGCGTGGGCCTCCGACGAGGTGAAAGCCCGGTTCGCTGTCGCGACGCGCCCTGACGTGCCCGAACACGAGACCGCGCAAGTACCGGAGGTGCCGCTGCGAGGTGCGATGCTGCCGGTCGTGGTCAACGGCCGCCTGGTGTTCGTACCGTTCGACGTCGACACCGTGGCGGGCAGTGGGCTCAGCGCAGTCATGGGCGAACTGGCGGCTACCGGCGCGGCGGGGGATTCAGCCTTTGCTGCCGGTGAGGAAGCACAGAAGCGTGGTATTACCGCCGCTGCCTCATCCGAGCTCTGGCAGACGGTCACCGCTATCACCGTCGGCATGGGGCAGGCAGATCTCGATCTGGACAGGCTCGACAGGCTGATCCCGCGCCTGGATGCCGACGAACCGCCACGGCAGGTGGGTGCCGCAGACATCGATGCCATCGAACGCACCAGCGACGCCTTGCGGCGCCGCGACTTCGCCCATGGTGGCGGCCTGACGCGAGCGGCCGCCATTGCCCAACTGAGGTCGGTTCTGCGGCTGCGTAGGGTGGCCGCGACCCCTGCGATTCGCATGCGGCTCGACATCGCGGCGGCCGATGCGGCGATGCTCGCGGCGTGGAGCAGTTATGACGTCGAGCAGCACGATGATGCCCGTCGCTTGTGGATAGTCGCGCTGGAACTATGTCGGCATACCGATCATCCCCGCGCCGCCGACCTCGCTGTGCTGACCCTGCTGGACATGGCGCACCAGTCCCTGCACCTCATGCGTCCCGACGACGCGCTCCGGTTTGCCGGACTCGGGCTTGCCGTCGAGAACGGCGCTCCCGGTGCCGTGTCCGATGCCACCCGTAGCTATCTGGCCAGCGTCCAGAGCTGGAGCTATGCCACGCTGGGTGAGACCACCGCCTGTGAGCGGGCCGTGGGTCGGGCCGAGGCGCACTGCGCCGCCGTCGATCCGGGCACGGCGCTGCCGTGGACGGCTTACATCGGCACGGCCGAGTTCACCGCGCAGCGCGGTCACGCCTGGTACCTGCTCTCCGCCACCCAGCCCGACGCTGCGGCACGGGCCGTTCCACTGCTCACCGCAGCCACTAGCGCCCTGGGCAGCGACTATGCCCGCACCCGGGCGGTCAACCTCGCCGGTGTCGCCGGCTCCCACGCCAGAACCGGCGACACCGACGCCGCCGTGAGCGTCGGGCGCCACGCACTCGAGGAGATCAGCCGGACCTCGTCTCGGCGCGCCTACCAACGGCTGCGCATGCTCGACGACTGCCTCGCAGTGCACCAGACCGCGGACGTGGCCGACCTGCGACACGACATCCAGACCGCCTGCGCCGCCTCATGACGAACCCTCGCGACAGCGGAGCGCTACCCGGCGATCATGAGTTGGACGCCCTTTGCGGGGCGCTCGGCCTTAACTCGTCCGGGGCGCGGATGCTGCCGTCCCGGTCGAACGCCGTCTTCCACCTGCCCGCCGCAGACATCGTCGTGCGGTTGAGCAGCGCCACCCCAACCCACGAAGCCCGCGCCGCCCTCGTCGTCTCCGTGACCCGCTGGATCGCCGACCACGGTGGACCCGCACTGGCCCCGACGTCGCACCCGCAGCCGGTGCGGGAACGGGGCACGGTTGCCACGCTCTGGCCCTATCTGCCCTCACCCAACATTCCCCAGGCTCGCGATCTGGCCATGGCGGTGCGGGAATTGCACCATGTCGCGACCCCAACGCCGCCACCAGCACACGAGCCGCTGGCCCGACTGCACGAGGCCCTGGATCTGGACACCATGCGGGACCAGCCGGTGCTACCAACCGACACCCGGCAGTGGCTCCTCACCCGTGCCGCCCGGCTCCAGCACGCCTACGACATGACCGTGACTCCACTCGGGCGCGGCCTCGTCCACGCCGACGTGCAACCCGACAATCTGCTCCAGGACCACGACGGGCGGTGGCTACTGATCGACTGGGACCGCGCGAGCTACGGCCCCCGTGAACTCGACCTTGCCTTCGCCATCCCCGACCACTTCCACGGGCCTGACAGCGACCGGGCCGAGTTCAGCGCCGCCTACGGCCACGACATCACCGCCTGGACCGGCTGGACCCTGATCCGCGATCTCACCGAACTGCACTCCCTCGCCGGCTATATCCGTCGCGCCGCCACCAACCCCGCCGCCCGCGACGAACTCCACCACCGGGTCGATTCCCTTGTCACCGACGACCGCAGCGTGGTGTGGTTTAGCGTGTCAGGTTGAGCACCTTCAGTGACCGTCTGAATTTCGTCAGCTTTTGCCCCGCTCCCGTTGATCCACCATCGGTTCAGGCGAGTCGATCAGTGGACCGCAGCAGGTAGAGCATGAGCGTCGCAAGCCGAGTGAACAGATAGTCGACCGCATCGTCAGGCACTGGTTCCTTCCCGGTCTCGAAGTGTCGGATCTGCATGGAGTTCCCTATCAGCGTCAGCGCCTTTGCCTCTGTGTCCAGCGCGGTTCGCCAGGCGCCGGTCCCAGCCTGATCCAGTAACGCATTCACCCGAGCCTTCTTGTCATGGCCAGGCTCAAGCGTCTTCAGTCGTTCGAACCCGTCCCAGAGTTTCTCCAGGGCGACGCGCGCCTCCTGCGGTTGACGAGACAAAAAGCGTTGCCGCGCATCGCGGATGAGTTCGTTGAGGGTCACGTCTCCGGAATCCGGATCGAGGTCGGCGATCGTCTCGCGAGCCTCGGGCGGGCCGAGACGACGGACAATCATGCGTGGGTCGATCTGGTAAGCGAGGCCCATCCGCGCGAAGATCTCCTCGACATCCGCACGGAAGGCGTCCTGTCCCTTCTGCACGTCGAAGCTCAGCTCGTGGTGCTGGAAGAAGGAGTGCCAGCTCTTCTCGATGGGGAGGGCAACACGCTGTCCGACGAAGTCGAGCACGTCCAGCACAGTCGCGGTGTCGGGTGCGTTCTGGCCCAGCGGCCAGCTCAGTTCAGGTATGAGTGCCTCCAGAGTGTCGGACAGGAGCTCCTGGTCGGTGCCCCAGATGCCGTTGCCGTCGGCACATGAAGTAGGGAACTCCTTCGCGAGCCAGTTGCTTTCAACGCGCCGCCTGACGAGCGCGGCAAGCGCGCGCCACGCGGTCTCGGGGATGTCCTCCCGTAAGCGGGGCACCGGACCCTTGGTTCGGTCGGTGTAGAAGGAGCGGTTGGCCATGCCCGAAATTATGCCAGCTCGGCTCCCGCTACGCGCTCACCCACACGATATTCGCCGAGGCTGACCGCTCTCCCTGCCCTTGGGTGAGTCACTGGTGCTGCCCTGACTCGGAACGGGGCAAGTTCCGCCTAGGGACATCGCGATAACTGGGTCGTCCGGTCAGGCTGGTGGGTACGCGAGCCGGAGGCGGCGGAGGCCGTCCCGGGAGACCGAGACGACGTACGGCCCAGTGGCGCGACACGCCATCCGGACGATCGCTCGCTCCGCGGCCAGGAAAAGATCAGCCATGTCGGGGCCGGTCACACCGGCGTGAGCGAGCGCGAACACCCCGGCCTCGTTGAAATACACGGCCATGGCCTCGGCTGGCCCCCGAGCGATGGCCCTGTCCTTGCACAGCAGCACTTCGCCGCGGCGTGCGGCCTCGCCGATCCACTCGCCCGTCGCCGACGCACTGGTTGCGTTCCGGGCCGTACCGCTCGTCCATCGAGGTGAGCTGCCACCCCGGGCCCGCAGGCACCGGCACTACGACGGAGCCGAGACCCCGATCGAGGAAGAACCACAGATCCCCGAGGTCTGCGGTTCTCACCGTCACTCCGCCCAGGCGGCGAGTGGAGCGATCTCCTGTGGGTCCAGCCGGTAGTCGCGGGCGACGTCCGCAGCGGACTCACCAGCAGCGAGCCGCGACACGACGTCAGCAACCCGGACGCCACGACGCGCGACGGTCGGCGTTCCCGAGTTGATCCGAGGGTCGACGATCACGTCGATCATCTGGTACTGGGGGAGCCGGATCTGCTCGACGTAACCATCCTGGTAGGACACCGTGCGCAGGTAGTCGCGCACCACGGGCACGAACACGCGCTGCTGGTTTCGCACCACCACCAGGTCATCGACCACACTGGCAGCGTCGGGTTCCTCGGAGGAGGATCGCCGACTGAAGTCATACAGAATCTCGGCACCGTCGGTCTTCAACCGTTCGCTGGCGAGGGCGGCAGGGTGCCCGATGTTCTCGTCGAGCCAATGGATGGCGGGACGGATTCGCTGCATCGGAACCCCAGCCGCCCGGAACGCGGCGAGAACGTATGCCTCGGCGAGGCCGAGGAATGGCAGCGACGGGGCGCCGACGCGCGTCGTCGTGATCAGTGGGAAAGCCTCGACGACACTGCCCAGCGTCTTGTAGGAGTAACCCTGTACCCAGTTACGAAGGGTCGCCGGAGGAACAGCCACGATGCGCGCGGCCTGCGGTGGCGTGTACAGCGGCAGCCGGTACACGTCACGTTCGATGGTACTGCTCGTCATCCACGTCTCCCTGGTCCAGGAAGACCGTAGCCGCTCGGACCGACTTCCCGTTGTAGCTCGCCGGACCTCGATGGGTGCGTCCAGCACGTCCGTCGGGAGTGGGGCAACCAGCCTCGCGGCTCACTGGGACGAGCTGGCCCGGCGGTGCCCCGGCTCCGTGGCACCGGGAGAGCAGATCGATGGCAAGCGTCAGCCCGTCGTGGTCGTGGACAAATCGGTCACCCGCCTCACGCTGCTGGTACCCACGAGAACGCAGCACCTGCGGGAGTCGGCCGCGATGATCGTCGGCTGCACCGCCGCGCATCGCTCGATGCTGTCCGCGTGGCGGTCCTCCCGCCGCGCGAC
>JALYQB010000080.1 GCA_030856045.1 Actinomycetota bacterium | reverse complement strand
CTGGTGCGCGCCCGTGAGCTCGACATCACCGCGGTGCCCACGTTCCTCGTGGACGACCGGCGCCTGGAGGGCGTGCCCACCGCTGAGGGGCTGCGGCGGCTGATCGACGGCTGACGTCGGCTCAACCGCCAGCCTTCGTCGCGACTGTCGTGCTGCGCTAGGCTGGGCGGGCGCCCGAGAGGGTGTGGCCGGGACGTGGCGCAGCTTGGTAGCGCACTTGACTGGGGGTCAAGGGGTCGCAGGTTCGAATCCTGTCGTCCCGACCAGATGATGTACGTCGGAACCCCGCCTCACCTCGTGTGGAGCGGGGTTCTTGCTGTCCAGGGGCAGTGCACCGCGTGGCTGCTCCACCCACAGCCACTCACCAGCCCTGACATGCCCTCTTCCTCGCTCGTGTCATCGCTCAGGCTCCCACCATGCCGCCTCC
This sequence comes from Actinomycetota bacterium, assembly GCA_030856045.1. Taxonomy (GTDB): domain Bacteria; phylum Actinomycetota; class Actinomycetes; order Mycobacteriales; family Pseudonocardiaceae; genus JALYQB01. The sequence continues at coordinate 5,663 of JALYQB010000080.1, read as the reverse complement.
CGCCAGGACCGGCCGCCACCGCCCGGTTCACAGCGCCGGGTCCCCCGGCGGCCACGCTCGCTCGTGATCGTCGCGCCGATGAGCTGGATCAGTGGGTGACATCGGTGGAGCTGTATACGTCCTCGCGTGCGGGACGGGCCCACAGGTGCAGGAGCAGCAGTGCAACAGCCGCAGCCGGGCCGGCCCCGATGTACGCGGGACCGTCGAACATGTGGCTGTGTTCCTGACGGTTCCAGGTCAAGGCGCTAAGCGGCAATCCGACGAGGATCGCGAAACCGTAGAGAACCGGCAGGCCCACGAGCACCATCGCCGCCGTGCCGTACTGGACCGCTCCCAGGCGAGCCCGGCGCCCGCTCCAGAGGAGCAGCAGCGCGGTCGCCGCCGGCACCCCAGCCAACACCGGGATCCAGCCTAATAGGAACGGGAGATGGAACCCGTTGTTGAGGGCGCCGACGGCTGTCAGCACCGCGAACACGACGCCGACGCCGATCCCCAGTACCGTCCGGCGGCGGCCGGCCCCGGCTGCCGCGAGCGCCGCACCGATCGCGGTGACGACCAGCAACACCTGGACGGCCCGCAACATGATGACGTGCGACTGCGGCACGAATACGTCGACCCCGGCCATGGCGCTGGCATCGTTCTCCGGGGTTCTGATCACCAGCAGAGGCAGCGTCCCGGCCGCGAGCAGCGACGCCCCGACGGCCGGCTGGCATTCGTCGAACTGCGACCAGGACGGGTCCCGTAGGGCGAACGCCGACAGCACGAGCAGCAGCCCGCAGCTCGCCGCGATGAGGGCCGCGAGGCGCAGGTCATGGGCGCTGAACCAAAGACCGGGAGCGTACTCCCATGATGCGGGTTGCACGCGAGACTCGGCGACGAACGCCACGATGCCGGCCGCGAGAACGCCGAGACCGAAGAGACCACGCACAGCCTGATGGTCGCAGGGCTCGCGAGGCGTGTTCAACTACCGCCCACGACCCCTCCGGTGCCACGCTGCCGATGTCCGGGGTCGGCGTGGTGGGCCGCGGTGCGAGCATGCTGGCCGCGACCTTGATCTCCAGGTCGGCCGGGGCCGGGTCTGTTCGTCATGGTCACCAGCGTGACCGACCGGGCGAGCTGGGGCGAGCCCTGGGAGTTGTCCGCGCCGCGTGCCAGCGTGGCGCTGGTAGGGATGGTCTGGGCGGGCGTTACTGTGCGGTGATGAGCTACGGCCACGCCGACAAGATCCTTGCGGCAGCAGCGGCAGCGAACACCCCGCCGATCGACCCCACCCTGTACTGGCGCGACGACATGCGCCGGACCCTCGCCGCCCACGACATCGCTGCCCTGTTCCGGGCACTCAAGGACGTCGAGGTCACTCAGCGCACCATCGCGGCGCTGACCGGGCAGTCCCAGTCCGAAGTGTCCGAGATCCTCACCGGCCGCCGGGTGCTGGCCTACGACCTGCTGGTGCGCATCGCCGAGGGCCTGCGCATTCCTCGCGAGCTGATGGGGCTGTCGTGGTGGGGCCCCGACGGTACCCACGCCGGATCCGGCGGCGAGATCACGGTCACTGACCCCGAAGGGGTTGCTGCGATGCTGCGCAGGCACCTGATCGCGCTGGCCCCGATCGCCGCCGTGGCGTACAACCCGGTCGCGAAGCTGGCAGAGCTGTTGAAGAACACCGAGCTGCCCGGCCCGTCGCCGGTGCCGATGCCGTCCCGGCTCTGCGGGGTCCATGTGGCGAAGGTGCGCGACCTGACCCGGCGGCTCGGCGAAGCGTGCCGCGCCTACGGCTCGGACCCGGAGGTGAGCAGCGCGGCGGCTGCGTGGGCGAGCAGGCTGCTGGACGTGCCCGGCCCCGATGCCGTCAGGAAGGCGCTGATGGTGGCGGTGGCGGAGCTGCACATCGAGGCCGGATGGGACGGGTGCGATGCCGGCCTCTACGACAGGGCCATGCACCATTACGCCCGTGCGCTGGAGCTGGCCACGGGGGCCGGCGACGCCTACTGCCAGGCCTTCGCCCTGATTTATGCCGGGTTGGCCACCGTGGAGCACGGCCAGCCGAACGAAGGGTTGAAGTTACTCCAGTACGGAGGGGTCAAGTCGCGGGGCGTCCCGCTGGAGGACCAGCGTGCGGTAGTGATCGGGGTGAGCGGACGGGCGGCCGTGATGGCGGGGGCCTGCGAGAAGTCCGCGACCGCCCTGGCCGATCTCGACTGCTGGGATGCCGCCGACGCCGAGATGGCGAAGGCACGGGAGCTGTGGACGCCCACCAGGACCGACCCCAACGGCGACCTCGACCGTCCCGCCGCCTGCCTGGCGCTCAAGCGGGGGCGCCTTGATGCGGCCGAGCAGTTCGCCGCAGCGTCGGTGCGCCGCTGGAAGGAAGGCGGCGGTCAAGTCAGCCGCACCCTGTCCGGCGTCGTGCTGGCCACGATCCACGTGCGGGCCGGCGAGCCTGACGGTCTACGGCTGGCCCACGACGCTGTCTCCGCGGCGAGCAAGCTCAGCTCGGTGCGGACCCGCCGCCGGCTCGAACCGCTGGCCGCCGCGCTAGAGGCCCGGCGCAGCAGTGACGCGCTACAACTGGCGCGGATGGCCCGGCAGGTGGCCACCACGCGGGTGTAGCCGCCGCTGCCTGTCCAGCCCCGGCGGTCCTGGCTGGTGCCGGCCGCGGTCCCGCACGCTACTTCGGGTGCATCGTGCCGGTCGGCTCAGCTTGCGCGGTGGGCCAGGCCGTGTGCGGTTTTCCGCAGCGGAACCGGGTCCGGTTGCGATATTCCCTGGTCCGCATGACGAGCTGGCGGGCGATCGTGGCCAGCGCGAGGCGCTTGGTCTCGGTGTGGTGACGGCCCCACGCACGCCGTGCCCCGCGATGGGACGTCGAGCGCACATCAGCGGGTTACCCGCCGATGTCGCGGACCCGGGTGGGCGCTGGGCGAGAAGCGGTCTATCACCACAATCCGGCGAGCCCGGCCGTAGGGTCCGTCGCGTGTCCGAAGACGCCCGGCCAGCACCGCGGCCTCCGTTCTCCTCACTCCGGGTCCGGCTCGCCGGACGGCCCGCTGACGCGTCGCTGCACGAGGACGCCCCGTCGCATCTCGACGAGGCACTGCGGCAGTGGCTGGCCGACGCCGAGGACATCGACCTGGACGGGCACAAGTGGCGTTTCGTCCTGGTCGACAAGGACGGTGCCGACAGCATCGACCCACTCGTCGGAATGTTCGTCTGTGGGACCGGCAGGTGTCCCGCCACAGCGGCGGTCAGGCCCGCGGCGACCCGGGCATGCAGCTCGAGCTCCCAGTCGGTGAAATTCGGCGGCGGCCCTGGCCGGTCGCCGCGGATGACGGGCGCGTCCGAGGCGTGCGCGACGATCTGCACGTCACCCCAGGAGCTGATTTCGTGTGCCGACCCGGTGTGGTCGTCGTGGAAGTGCGTGAGTATCACTCGGTCGAGGTCATCGGGGGCGAGGCCGATCTGGTCCAGCGCGGCGGCGATCATCGGGCCCGAGCCGGCTTCCCCGGTGTCGATCAGCGTGGTGGAGTCGTTGTCGTGCCACAGGTAGGCCTGGTACCGCCCCAGGACCAGGCGGTACAGGTGCGGGCGCAGCTCCATGATGCTCACGTGGCGACGTTAGGCTCGCCCGGAAAGCGAAACAAGATTGTTCGCTCGGGGAGAAGAGGCACCGCATGGCTGACACTGCTGCAACTGTCCTGCTCGTGTCGGGTAGCATGCGCAGCGCGTCCACCAACACTGCCACCCTGCGCACTGCGCAGGCCCTGGCCCCCGATGGGGTGACCATGGTCCGGTACGCCGGACTGGCCGATCTTCCCGCGTTCAGCCCGGACGACGACCGGGAACCGCTGCCCCCGGCCGTTGCCGAGCTCCGGAAGCAGATCGCGACGGCGGACGCCGTCCTCTTCTGCACCCCGGAGTACGCCGGGTCCTTGCCCGGCAGCTTCAAGAACCTGCTCGACTGGACGGTCGGGGGCGGTGAGATCTACGGCAAGCCGGTCGCGTGGATCAACGTGGCGCCCGAGGGTCGAGGAGACAAGGCACACGACACACTCGCCACCGTGCTGGGCTACGTCGGCGCCGTCGTCGTCGAGCCGGCCTGTCGCCGTCTCTTCGTGGATCGAGCAGCGGTCGGGCCGGACGGGATGGTGAGCGATGAGAACGTTCGCGCCGGCGTCGCGGACGTTCTTCGGACGGTCATGGACCACATCCAGCAGGCCGTCCCTCAGCCGTGAGCGCGGCGAGGTGCGCCGCTTCGACCACCTACCTCGTGCCCGCCATGTCCGTCGCCCTCGTCCGTCAGCCCGCACCCGCATCATCCGCATCCCGCGTGGCGCGCAACGAGTAACACCCCTGCGCTGTCGAGTTGCCCCCGGATCAAGGCGCCGCGGTCGGCCTCGCTTATCGGTCCGCTACCGGCGGGACGGGCCGACTCCTGCGGCCGTAAGGGCTCTGGTCCACCTCGCGCAGCTCGGTATACAGCGATCGGCACGGCGGCCATTCCAGGGTGCTGCGGGAGGTCGATCATCCCTGACTTTGCCATGTCTTGGATCGCATTGTTCATCGTGCGGACGAACCGAAGGCGGTTGAAGTCGTCCGCATGCTCATTTTCAACTCGGGTCGCCATACTTGCGAGTCCCGTGGCTCCGTTAGTCACTGGGCAGCTATCGCATCCCTCACCGGTCCGCTGGATCGTCCACGCCGCGACGACGGCGTCAACCGCGCTGCGCATGGCGGATTCAAACGGTCAGTGCATCACATGAGATGATCTTATGCGATGAACGGAGGCTTGAGTGCGCGGTAAGGTATTGACGGTCGAGGAACGGGACGAGATTCTCCGCGGGATCTGCGAGAGTTTGTCGAATCACTCGATCGCCGCTGGGCTGGGACGAAACCAGTCGGTCATCTCACGAGAAATCACCCGAAACGGTGGCCGGGACGGCTACCGGGTGCATCCCGCGCAGAAACGGTACGAGACGCTGACATCTCGGCCGAAGACACGGAAACTGGAGGACAATGAGCGATTGCATGATGCGGTCGCGGAAAAGTTACGGGATGACTTCTCCCCGGAGCAGATCTCGGGCAGACTGAAGCAGGACCATCCCGACGATCCGGTGATGCGCGTGTCCCACGAGACGATCTACCAAGCGCTGTTCCTGCAGGCACGGGGCGAGCTGCGGACGCAGCTGAAGCTGGCGCTGCGGACCGGGCGGGCACGGCGGGTCCCGCGCGGGTCGACTCGTCCGAAGCAGGCCAGGATCGCGGGCATGGTGAACGTCAGTGAGCGCCCGGCCGAGGCCACCGACCGGGCGGTGCCGGGTCACTGGGAGGGAGACTTGATCATCGGGAAGGGTGGGAAATCGCAGATCGCGACCCTGGTGGAGCGCCACAGCCGAGTCGTGATGCTGGCGCGGATCCCGTATGACCGGTGCGCCGATCGGGTCGCGGCGATTCTGTCCGGGCGTATCGGTGAGCTCCCCGAGCAGCTGCGACGATCGCTGACGTGGGATCAGGGCGTGGAGATGGCCGGACACGCAAAGTTCACGGTGGCCACGAATGTTCCGGTGTTCTTCTGTGATCCGCATTCCCCGTGGCAGCGCGGGAGCAACGAGAACACCAACGGACTGCTTCGGCAGTATCTTCCGAAGGGAACCGATCTGTCGTGC
>JALYQB010000061.1 GCA_030856045.1 Actinomycetota bacterium | reverse complement strand
CAAACGCCAAGCCACCAAGGCCGGGATCGGGTTCACGGCGCTGGACAACGGCTTCGCCACGGTCACCGACCCGGCCGCGGTCCAGGCCGTCTGCGACCGGCTGGGCCCGGCGCAGATCCAGGCACTGTGGACAAGTGGCTGGCGATCCTGCCGGGCGCGTTCATCCCAGACCGCAAGATCGTCGGAAACTCGGGCTAGCGGCCCAGCGCCGCGCCAGACCCGGCAACCCGGGCTACGGGCGCCCGGTTACGGTCACGCCGTGGCGACCCCGCTGACCCTCGACGCTCTCCGCACTGCGCCCAAGGTCGTGCTCCACGATCATCTTGATGGTGGCGTCCGGCCGGCGACCGTGGCCGAGCTCGCCGTGACGCACGGCTATCGCGACCTCCCCACCACCGACCCCGACGACCTCGGCGCGTGGTTCCGCTCGGCCGCCGACTCCGGCTCGCTGGAGTGCTACCTCGAGACGTTCGCGCACACCGTCGGGGTGATGCAGACGGCCGACGCGCTGCGCCGGGTCGCCGCGGAGTGCGCCGAGGACCTCGCCGCCGACGGTGTGGTCTACGCCGAGGTGCGGTACGCGCCGGAGCTGCACACCGAGCGCGACCTGCACCTGGACGACGTGGTGCAGGCGGTGCTGGCCGGGTTCGCCGACGGCAGCGAACGAGCCGCGGCCGGCGGTCACCGCATCAGGGTGGGCTGCCTGCTCACCGCGATGCGTCACGCCGCGCGGTCACGGGAGATCGCCGAGCTCGCCGTGCGCTACCGCGACGACGGGGTGGTCGGCTTCGACATCGCAGGCGCGGAGGCAGGCTTCCCCCCGACCCGCCACCTCGACGCGTTCGAGTACCTGCGTCAGCAGAACGCGCATTTCACCATCCACGCCGGGGAGGCGTTCGGGCTGCCGTCGATCTGGGAGGCGCTGCAGTGGTGCGGCACCGACCGGCTCGGCCACGGCGTGCGGATCGTCGACGACATCGACGTCACACCCGGGGCCCCGCCGCACCTCGGCCGCCTCGCCGCCTACGTGCGCGACAAGCGCATCCCGCTGGAGCTGTGCCCGTCGTCGAACGTGCAGACCGGCGCGGCGCCCTCGATCGCGGAGCACCCGTTCGGGCTGCTGGCGGACCTGCGCTTCCGCGTCACCGTCAATACCGACAACCGGTTGATGTCCGGTTGCACGATGTCGAGCGAGATGATCGCGCTGGTCGATGCGTTCGGCTACGGCTGGACTGACCTGCAGCGGTTCACGATCAACGCGATGAAGTCGTCGTTCCTGCCGTTCGACGAGCGCCTCGCCGTGATCGACGACGTGATCAAGCCGGGGTTCGCGGTGCTCATCGGCTGAAGAGCTTCGCCCTTACGGGCCGGGCGTAGCAGGTCCAGACCGCCGGGTCACCGGGATGCATGCTCGCAATGCGAGCAAGAACCCTACGCAGGTCAACCCATCGATGAACAACCTGACCCAACTCAGGTTCGTGAACTGTGATATCTGCTCAAGGATTGCGGGTGAGAACGGCTGCCCAGCAGGCAGAACGGCCAGGCCCATGAAGATCGGAGCGAAGTAGAGGTAGGTCCAGGCCCGCATCCCGTAGAAGACCAGGGCAGTCATGATCAACGGTGTCCGCCGCCGTGACGTGTGCCAGTTGGTCAGCAGTGCCAGGGGGATGATGACCGTCTCCAGCAACGGGTTGGCGACGAAATAGTAGATGCTGAGGTTGATGCCCAACGGCGGCTGGAGAATCGTGGGCAACGTCTGCGGCGAATCGGCGAGGAGGCCGTCCAGCAGCGGCAAGAAGATGAAGCCCGTTCCGAACAGTCCGCCCGTAGCCAGGGCACCGAGTACGAGGGTCCCATCCGCGACGAAGCGGCGGCAACCTTCTCGTCGATTGATCCACGCCGCGATCGCCACCATGACGGAACCCAGGACCAGACCGCTCGCCGCCCGCAGCACTGTGGGTCCGAAGGGCTGGAGGGAGCTCAGCACGGTGAGGACCAGCACGACGGCGGCCGCCGGCGCGAACCACGACCGGCGGGCATGGGTCTCCGGTTCGTGGTCCATGTCTGCTCATCCCTCTCTCGCGCACCTGTGCGGCCCGACGACAGCGCCCGCGATCTCCGCGAGGTGCTCCCGCAGCGGCAAGCGTCAGCGTGCTCCCGGGCCCGCTCGGTGACATCGGGGACGACCCATTGATGTCCTTGAGGAACCCATGGGTGATGTCCCAGGTCGGGTGGAGCCCGAGGGGATCCATGGTCGAGGGGAGCCGGGCAGGCCCCAGAGGCCCCTGCTCCGTGGTGGCCGGGCTTTCAGGGACAGTGCACGATGTGCCTGCTGCTGTGGACCCACAGCGCCCGGGAGCGGCTCCCGGCGTTACCTGGTGATCCGTACCCGCGGCACCGGCCGGTTAACCTGGGCCGTGAGAGTCGCTGTGCGGGATCTGCTCGGTTCGGTACTGGCCTTACCGCGTCTCGCCGCGGCCCTCCCGCCAGGCCCGTTTCGTGGCCCAGCGGCCAGTATCCACACAGCACTGTGCCAGGCCATGCTCGGCGGGCCGATACGGCAGGCGCGGCGGACGATGTCATGGCGTCGCCACCCCGGCCGGTCGGGTCCCACGATCATCGGTTTGGTGTCCCACTCCCGATAAGGCAGCAGCCGGATCGTCACCTCGTCCGGGGCCGCGTTCACTGTCCACACGGGCACGTCCCAAGGGCTGATCTCGCTCGCAGCGCGACGCGAGATACACCTCGGCCTCAAGCCGTCGCCGCGGAGGGGAAGCGGCCGCCTCGTAGGAGTCTTGGCTTGCTCACGGTCACGTTACCCCGCCACCCCGGCCCGGTAAGCCAGCCCCCGCAGCTCCATGCCTACGGCGTCGTGGCCCGCGCCCGGCAGCAACGTGGTGACCACCTCACGGACGATCGGGTCCCGTCGCACCCACGTGGGGAAAATGTCCTCCGCCGTACGCAACGCCCGCACCGCGTCGTCGCGATGTCCTCGCAGTTGCGCGAGCGCGCGGCCGTAGTGGCCCCAGTACTGGGCTCGGCCGACCTGGAAGGGGTGACGTTCCGGGTGCACGGTCTGGGAGATGCTGATCACCTGGTCGGGCTCGCCCGCCTCCTGAGCAAGGCCCATCCGGTGCAGCCCCACGTCGACCGGCGCGTGCACGAAACCGAGGGAGTCGATGTCACCAGCGGCACCGAATCGCTCTGCCACGTCTGCGGCGGCATCCAGTGGCGCGGCCGCGTCGCCCGGCCGACCGTCCAGCACGGTGGCCGCAGCGTGGCACAGGGTGAGGTTGCACACCAGTCCGGCAGTCTCGGCAGTCGTGGACGGCAGGGTGAGCGAATCCAGCGTGATCCGGCCCAGCTCGAACGCCCCACCACCCTGCAGCGTGTCAACCACGCCGAACCCGGCCACGCCGAGTGTGGCGACCTCATCACGTTCCCGGGCCAGACGTTGCGCCAGAAAGACGGTCCTTCGTACCAGGTCGGTGGGCGCGCCCGCGTGGACCAGCCAGAGCCGGGTGACGTGCACATGCAGGTAGACGGCCAAGTCGAGCAACTCGTCGTGGTCGGCGCCGGTGGTCAGTGTGGTGTGCAAGTTGCGGATCAGGGCTGGCAGTTCGGTGGCCACCTCAGCGAAGCGGCAGGCGCGGCGTTGGGCGTGGATCTGGGCCACCTGATCTCGCAACACCGCCACCGGCAGCACCAGCCCGTCCGGGTGGTCGACATCGATCGCGTCCAGTGCCAGCCGGACTGCCTCGGTGGTGGAGTCGGTGTGCCCGTTGGCCGGTGCGGGCACTGACAGCTTGGTCAGCTCGCTCGGGGCGATCTCCAGCGCGTTCGCCAGCGCCACGATCTCCGGCACTGTCATGGCGCGCTCGCCGTGCTCGATCCGGTGCAGCGTCGAGGTGCTCATCCCGGCCAGCCCGGCGATCACCCGCAGCGGCTTGCCCCGGGCGTCGCGGATCCGCTGCAGCTTCCAGCCGATCGTGCGTGCCTCGTCAGCATCCACCTTGCATCACGTCAATCACCGAGGAGGCCCTCACCGCTTGCCGCCGCGGTGAAGGTGCACTCGTCAGGGTACGTGCGAAGGCAGGGACGCGAGCCCCCAGGCCGACGTAGTCGCGAGCGGGCCTCGCCCGTCGCATCAGTTCGACGGCACCTCCGTTCGCCCGGGCCTGGATGGTGCTGAGAGCTTCAACGAAGCGCTCCGCATCCTCGATGGTGAACCCGAAGGCCGCCGGTGTCTCATCGTCCCCGTCCGCTGACGTGGTCCCTTAGGGTGCGTCCGGTTCCCGGGTGCCCCCGGGAGGACGCCCGCCGGCGGCCGGTGCGGGCGCGACTGATAGCTGGGCGCCCGGCACCCCAGCGCGTCCGGCCCCAGGGCTTGACCGTCGACAGCGCCGTGGCGACCCAGAGCAGCAGGCTGAACACCACGAAGCAGACCCACAGCCGCACGTCGGTGCCCGCCAGGTCGGCAGCCCGGTCAGCTGCGGTCTCGCTTACCGCCGCACGCACCCACGCGCTCTCCTGGATCCCGGCGTAAACCGGGATGGACAGCGCGATGACGAACTTGGTCAGCACCCACCGGTACCGCACGAGCCCCCACTTGGTGCCGAGCGACACGACCAGCCCGGTGACCAGCGACAGAACCACGAGCGGGATCACGATCGCCAGATCGAAGACATGCATGATCGCGTAGGCATGGTGCCGGAGCGCGAGGTCCGCCGTCACCGCGCCCAGCACTGCCAGGACCAGCATCGCCATCGCCGCGCCGAGCCACCCCACCGAGAACCCGACGTGCAGGGTGAGCCACACCTTCCGGGCCCGCGGCCCGAGCCTGCCGAACCGCGGCCGGAGCAGCGCGACGACGACCGCCGCGAACGCCGCCCCGACGGGCGGGAGCGCGGCCACCACGCCCAGCGCGATCTGCAGCGGGATCATGACGGCGGCAAACCACAACGTGGGGCGCCGAGTGTGCTGCGGCCGTCCGTGCAGAGCGATACCGAGGCCCACGCTGACCAGCCCTGCGGCAACCGCGACGACGGCGAATGCCAGCTCAACCGGTCCGCCGCCCCACAGCAGTGCGACCGTCACCGCGCACAGCAGCGCCTGCGCGAGCAGGACGTACCGGACCCAACCCGCCGACAGTGACTCCCGCCGCGGCTCGTCCTCCTTCGGGACCGTGGCGGTCGGCGGCGTCGATACCCCACCGCGACTCCTGCTGCCCATGTACCTCCTCCGTCCTCCCGCCGATCGTCGCGGGCCGGGGAGGCGATGGCGTCAGGGCGATCCCTGGGATCGACCCCGAACCGGGGCGGCGGCCCGCGTCCGCAGTCACCGTGCGCACAGTCAGGTGCCGGATAGCGTCGATCGCTGCCCCGGGCCCCGAGCCGGTGCCCGCGGCGACCTGAAGGCACGTCTCATGCCTGCCGACGGGGTGATGTCGGCCAGCCCGGCCGCAATCGACGGGTCCGCCCGGTGGACGGGGATCGCTCGACCGGCGACCGGCCGGGGTCCGGGTCGTCTCGATACCGGTCGGCGGCAGCTCCACGAGAGCGTTGTCCGGTGCGGCGGTGCCCGGCACGGCCCGCGCGACGTGCCCGCCCTAGCGCGCGAGGAGCTCGCCGTACCGGGCATGCCCCGCCTCGGTGAGGCTCGCCCGCAGCGAGACCTCGGCGACCGGGTCGGGAGCGGCCAGCGCCACCAGCCCCGCGGTAACGAGCTCATCCAGAACAGCGGGCAAGTAGTCGGGCAACCGGCGCCCGCCATCAACCCAGCAGCTCCCCACCCTGGCCACAGCACCACCGTGGACCCGGCGCAGTGCTATCCACGCGATCACGTCCGACTCCGGGTTCACCGCCCGGCCCGCCAACGGCGACACGCCCGGCAGTGCCCGGACTCCGGTGTGGTCAGACTCGCCGCGAGCACCACCGCACCACAGACCGCCAGGTAACACCCGGCCGCACGCCCGGCCGCCATCGCGTCGTCGGTGACCAGATGCGCGGTACCGGCAGTGTCGGTGACCGCCGGCAACGCGGCTCCGGGCGCGCTCACCGCGGCACCTCGCTTCGGTTCCGGCGGTGCCGGGCCCGCCTACCGTGCCGGTGAGGCTCGAACACCACCACGAGCAACGTCACGACGTAGATGAGGGCCAGGGCAATCACCCAGGCCGCTGCGCTCCCGCTCATAGTCACCGACCGTCGTCGATCACCCATAGCCGGCGGTCCCGGAGCCGGGAAACCTGGTTTCCGAGCCGGGAAACGTCGTTCCCGAGCTGAAACCGCCCGGGCCTACACCGCCACCCCGGCCCGGTAAGCCAGCCCCCGCAGCTCCATGCCTACCGCGTCCTGGCGTGCGCCCGGCAGCAACGTGGCGACCACCTCACGGACGACCGGGTCCCGGCGCACCTTCGTGGGAAAGATGTCCTCGGCTGTGCACAGCGCCCGCACCGCATCGTCAGCACGTCCCCGCAGCCCCGCCAGCGCCCGGCCGTAGTGAATCCAGTAATGGGCTTGGTTCGCTGGGAAGGGGTGACGCTCGGGACGGACATCCTGGGCGATGCCGGCGGCCTGGTCGGGATCGCCCACTTCGAGCGCGTGGTACACGCGGATGATCCCCACGTCGACCGGCCCAAACACAAACCCTTGCGCATCAGCCTCACCGGACTCCCCGAACCGCTCGGCCACTTCCGCAGCGGCATGCATCGGCGCAGCCGCATCGCCCGGACGGCCCTCCAGCACGGCGGCCAGAGCGTGGGTCGTGGTGATCAGACCCACCAGGCCGGCGGTGTCGGCAGTAGCCGGCGGCAGGCTCAGCGCGTCCAGTTCAGCCTTCCCCACCTGGAACGCGCCACCGCACAGCAGCAGGTCGGCCACGGCGAACCCGGCCATTCCGAGCGCAGTGACCTCATCCCGCGCCTGAGCCATGCGCCGCACCAGAAACACGAGCCGGCGCACCAGATCATCGGGCGCACCTGCGGCGATCAGCCACAGCCGGGTGACGTGCACATGCAGGTACACGGCCAGATCGAGCAGCTCGTCACGGTCGGTGCCGGTGGCCAGGGTGGTGTGCAGGTTGCGGATCAGGCCGGGCAGGTCGGTGGCGACCTCGGCGAACCGGCAGGCCCGCCGCTGGGCGTGGATCCGGGCGACCTGATCGCGCAGCGCCGCAACCGGGAGTACGACCCCGCCTGGGCGTTCGACATCGATCGCGTCCAATGCCAGGCGCACCGCTTCGGTGGTGGAATCGGTGTGCCCGTTGGCCGGCGCGGGCACCGGCAGCTTGGTCAGCTCGCTCGGGGCCACCTCCAGCGCATTGGCCAAGGCCACGATCTCTGAGAGGGTCACGGCATGCTCGCCGTGCTCGATCCGGTGCAGCGTCGACGCGCTCATCCCAGCCAGCCCGGCGACCACCCGCAGCGTCTTGCCCCGGGCGTCGCGGATCCGCTGCAGCTTCCAGCCGATCGTGCGAGCAGTTTCCTCATCGTCCATCAAGCACCACGCCAATCCACCGGAGTAAGCGCCCCCTCACCGTGGCCCCGGGGTGCGACCCCGGGGCGAACACTCCGGTGAAGGGGTGTGCACACGCCAGGTTACTGGCCACCGTCCCAGGTGGTCTGCCGGGCGCGGGAGATCAGTGCGGCGAGGCTCTCGCCGGGATACCGTGTTTCTGATCTGAAACACCCCCCAGTGGTGGGCTACACCTCAAGACCAGCCCGGTAAGCCAGCCCGCGCAGCTCCATACCTACGGCGTCGCGGCCCGCGTCCGGCAGCAAGGTGGCGATGGCGTCGCGGACCAGCGGGTCCCGGCGAACCTTGATGGGAAAGATGTCCTCCGCTGTGCGCAGCGCGTGCACTGCATCGTCGTGACGTCCCCGCAGTCGGGCCAGCGCACGCCCTAGAAATATCCAATGGTGTGCTTGGCCTGACGGGGAAGGGTGACGTTCGGTGTGGATGTCCTGGGCGATGCTGACCGCATGGTCGGGGTCGCCCGTTTCGAGCGCCTGCCATACCCGGTGAGTCTTCACGTCGGCCAGCGCGTGAAAGAACCCGAGGGAGTCGGTCTCGCCGTTGTCCTCGAATCGCTCGGCCAGTTCTGTGGCGGCGTTCATCAGCTCGGCTGCCTCGCTGGGACGGTCTGTCAGCACGGCGGCTTGGGCGTGTGTCGAGGTGACCAGACACACCAGACCGGCGGTGTCGGCGCTGGTCGGTGGCAGGGTGAGCGAGTCGAGTTCGGCCCGCCCCAGCTCGATCGCTCCACCGGTCAGCAGCGTGTCGGCCACGCTGAACCCGGCCACTGCCAGCGTGGTGACCTCATCCCGCTCCTGGGCCAGGCGCCGGACCAGAAACACGGTCCGGCGAATCAGGTCGTCGGGCGCTCCGACTCGGTACAGCCACAGGCGGGTGACGTGCACGTGCAGGTAGACGGCGAGCTCCAGCAGCTCGCTGTGGTCGGTGCCGGTGCCCAGGGTGGTGTGCAGGTTGCGGATCAGCCCCGGCAATGCGGTGGCGACCTCGGCGAACCGGCAGGCCCGCCGCTGGGCGTGGATCCGGGCCACCTGGTCGCGCAGCGCCGAGACGGGCAGCACGACTCCGCCCGGCTGGCCGATCTCGATGGCGTCCAGCGCCAGCCGCACCGCTTCGGTGGTGGAGTCGGTGTGCCCGTTGGCCGGTGCGGGGACCGGCAGTTTGGTCAGTTCGCTCGGGGCGATCTGCAGCGCGTTCGCCAGGGCCACGATCTCCGAGAGGGTCACGGCATGCTCGCCGTGCTCGATGCGGTGCAGCGTCGAGGTGCTCATCCCGGCCAGCCCGGCGATCACCCGCAGCGGCTTGCCCCGGGCGTCGCGGATCCGCTGCAGCTTCCAGCCGATCGTGCGAGCAGTTTCCGCATTGTCCATCGAGCACCACGCAATCCACCGGAGTAAGCGCCCCCTCACCGAGGCCCCGGGGGAGCGACCCGGGGCGCAACACTCCGGTGAAGGGGGTGTGCACAGGCCAGGCTACTGGCCACCGTCCCGGGTGGTCTGCCGGGCGCGGGAGATCAGCGCGGCGATGTTCTCGATGGTGTGCGGCTCACAGCCGGACAGCCAGATCAGGCTGCGCCGCTCGGCGTCGGAGATCACTCCTTTCCGGCATCGGCTTCCGACTGGCTCGCCACCGTACACACAGGTCACCGGAGCCAGGCACCGGAGCCGCTGCGACAGTTGTGCCACAAGAGACGGACCGTCGTGCTCTGTCGGTTCGTGGCAGCAAGGCTGGCGAGACGGACCCGCTGCATACCTCAGTGCCGACTATGCGAGTCCGCTGCGGCACGCGCTCGCTGTGGCGTTCGGGGGCTGGCCGGTCGTGATCCAGACCCACGTTCGGTCCGGCGGCGTGGTCATCGTCCTCGGGCGAGATACCGATCAACGACGGAGGTGCCACGGTGCATCCGCTAGGCCATCCGGACGTCACAGGAGAGAAACATGGGTGCGGAGACTGCGGTCGACCGAAGCAGGTTCGCCCCGCTGGGAGTGCCAGTGCTGTTACCGTCAGTGCCGGTCCCGCACGATCACGAGGGTGGGTACGATGGCCGCACACGGTGACATACCGGGGCGGTCCCGTGTCGTGCTCGGGCGGCTGCCGGCCCGAGCCGAGGGGATGCCGGAAAGCCTCGGTGACCGGCTCCGCGAGCGGAGCAGGCATACGCCACGCCGTATGCCAGCTCGACAGCGGTGCGCGAGTTCGACACGAAGCGCAGCGACCTGCTGGGCACGTGTCTGACCCAGGACAGGCGCGAAACGCCCAGCACGGCGTCGAGGACTCACCAGGGCTTGTGAGTAGCTTCCCGAGCTCCACCGACCCGGTGAGAGAAAGGAGAACACGGCAATGATGAACAAGCTCTTCCTCGATCTTGGTGTCCACGACGACCATCGACATATGCCCGCAGTCCCGGACCCCTTGATGCCCCTCACCAGCCGGTTCCCGCTCTCGCCAAGCGGGGGACAGCTCACGCTCAGCTCGGCGCTGCCGTCCGGGCCGGCTACTCGGCCGTTCGGGCTGCGGTATGGCGTGCGGCCGGTCGAGTGCGGCAAGCACAGCAAACAGCCGACGAATAAGACCAAGACCGAGCAGACTCAGCTTAGCGACGACGGCCAGGTGATAGGTGTCAAGCCAGATGTCGTCCATTACGTCGAGATGGACGAGGAGTGAGCACACTGACCGTGTTGGTGATCGCGCAGGCTCAGGACGGCACCGCTGATCTGATCGTCGATTCACTGCTTGCCCGCAGCGTGGACGTCGCACGGATCGACACTGCCGACTTCCCGGGCACGCTCTCCTTGGCCGCCACTCCGGAGCGCATCGACTCGCCCGGCTGGCTGTGCGTACGCGGCCGTCGACTCGACCTGGCGTCGGTGTGCAGCTGGTGGTTCCTCGAATGCAATCCGGTCGGCCAGTGGGGCTGGCTTGTCGAGGAGACTGGCTTACCGATCGCCGACGCGATCGCCGACGAGCTGGTGCGTGCCGCATGACTGCTGCCGTGATGCACCGGCGCGACCTGGCGGGCGCGTTGGTCGCCAGTGGGGCCGTGCGCAGCCACTGGGTGCGGCGAGCGTTCGAGGAAACATCACGGGAGACGTTCGTTCCCCGCTTCTACCGCCGGTCGGAGTCTGGCCGGAAGATGCTGGTGGACGGGACCGACCCGCGGCAGCGCGACGAATGGCTGCGCGGCGTCTACACCGACGACGTGCTCAGGGTCCAACTGACTCCGGCGCCCGACCTGGTTGACGGGGCGGGCGCTCCCACCAGTTCCAGTTCCATGCCGACAGTGATGGCTGGGATGCTCGAAGCCCTCGACCTCCAGCCCGGTCACCGTGTCTTGGAGATCGGCACCGGCACCGGTTACAACGCAGCACTGCTCTGCCACCGGGTCGGAGCGGACAACGTGGTGAGCGTGGAACTCGACCCGCGCTTGGCCGACGCAGCACGCCGGGCACTCGCGGGTATCGGGTTGCACCCGGCCGTGCACGCCGGTGACGGAGCGGCCGGACTCGCCGCAGCGGCGCCGTTCGACCGGATCATCGCCACCGCGTCCACCGATCACATCCCGCCCTCGTGGATCTCCCAGCTCGCTCCCGGCGGAGTCATTGTGGTCGACCTGCGCGGCAGCATCGACGGCTCGCTCCTGCGGCTGACCGCGGTAGACAGCGACGTTGCCCAAGGGGTGTTCCTGAATCTGCCTGGAGCGTTCATGCCGATGCGCACCCGGCTGGACAGCCCGCACCGCGACGGCGAGTCATGGGACCAGATGCTCGACCAGCGCAACCCGCAGCAGGGAACGACCCCCCTCCATCCCGGCCTGGTGGCGGACAACCGGTCGCTGCGAGTCATGGTCCAGCTCCACCTAGCCGGCCGGCACCTGCGCGGGTTCCTGCGCGCACTCGACGGCACGGAGTTGTCCGGGCACTGCACCGACGGCAGTTGGTTCACAGCCGGCCTGCACCCGGACGACGACGGGCTGTTTCCCGTGGCCCAGGGCGGCCCACAGCGACTCTGGGACACCGTGGAGTCCTGTTACGCGTCGTGGCGACGGCTCGGTGAGCCCGGCGTCGAGAGGTTCGGCGTCACCGCCTACGACGACGCCGCGCTGCAGTACGCGTGGTTCGACCACCCGGACGCCCGCTATCGGTGGCCGCTTCCACTGTGAATCCGAGGGTCACCCTGGGCGACTCCGATCGTGAACTAGCCAACCGACCTGAGCTCGGACGAGCTGGCTCGGCTCCGACCTCGTCGGCGAAAACGGCGCGCCGGGGCCGAATGCGCCGCCGGTGAGCTGCGCTCGCAGCGCGTCCGTGACTGGGATGGAGCTGGCCGGCGGTACCTGGAGCTACCGACCTCAGTGGACTCGCAGCCGATCCTCGAGGGCGCTCACCAGGCCCCGCCAGGCGGTGACCTCCGCAGCGAACGGCGGGCTGGGCGCCAGCCGCGTCGGGTCCGGCCGCAGCACGAACGACACGAGCCACCCCAGCGGCTCCGACTGCTGCAGCGCCGTGCTCGCCCGGTCGTCACCCGCCCACGCGTCGGCGTCGGTCACGAGCTCGACGGCGAGGTCGAGCTGGATGGGGTCGACGGCCTCCGGGCCCTGGGCGAGGTCGTCGGCGAGTCCGATGAGCACGTAGCTGTTGTCGCCGTCCACCGCGATGTCCAGCTCGCCCGCGGTGGCGCGGTCGGCCACCTGCGGCCACGTCGCGACGCCTCCGAGGTCGTGCTGTGCCGACTCGTGGTGGGCGCCCTCGTCCGCGAGCCAGCGGGCCAGCGCGCCCGGGGACCGGAAGGCGTCGATCCGCCCCGACGTCCCGAGGAACACCGGCTCGTCGTCGAGGTAGCAGCGCAGCGTGTAGTGCTCCCCGAGGCTGCTGACGATCCGCACCGGGTCGATCCCCACGTCCGACCAGAAGCTCAGCACCGGGTCGGCCGTGAGGTCCTCGACGTCCTCGACGGGCACGACCTCGACCTCGTCGGAGTCGTCGGTCTCCGGGTCGGTGTCAGCGTCCGCCTCCGCCTCGGCGAGCTCGGTCTGCGCAGCGGCGACCGCGACCCCGTCCACGTCCGGGGTGGTGATCACGCCGTCGAGCACATCGAGCACCTCGTCCCACCGCTGTGCGACCACGGCGCCCATCGCCTCCCACAACCGGGAGCCCTCGCGGCCGCTGAACGGCAGCGTGCCGCTGTCGAGCATCGAGAAGCCGGGGGCGGAGTCGAGCACCTCGTGCACGACGTCGAGCTCGCACACGTCGGCCAGCGAGCGCGTGATCGCGACGATCTCCGCGAGCTCCGCGACGATCCAGGTGTCCGGGTCCTCGGCGACGAGTTCGGGCACGCCGACGAGGTCGTAGGTCTGCGTCTCCTCCGGCACCAGGTCCGGCGCGGCGAGCTGCCGTACGACACCCCACGCCGGGTGGTCGGTGAGGTCGTGCTCTTTCACGGTGCGGACGAAGGCCACGAGACCGGCGACGTCCGGGAACGCGAACAGCGCGTCCCCGTCACCGAGGAACGCCTCCCACTCCTCCCCGTCCTCCCGCCATTGTGGTGCCCACAGGGTGACGAGGTCGCCTGCGGTCAGTCCCAGCTCGATCGGGACGATGTCCTGCGCCATGGGCGACACCCTAACGCCGTCGACTGCGGGCACCCGGGTCACGGTCGAGGCGCTACCCACCCGCCCGTGCGTCGACGGTGGCCACCGCCGCGGTCACCGTGTCGCCGAGGACCGGCGCCAGCGCGACGTAAGCCCGCTGCGCGGCGTCGGGACAGGCGGACGGCCAGAACCCGCAGGCGATCGAACTGGCGGAGTAGATCGAGTCGACACGGACCGAGGAGATCGCGCGCATGCAGAACCTGCTGCCGACCAGCTGACCAAGCGTCGAGGATCACGACTGAGGGCGGGGCGGCTGCCGCCCCGCAACCCGCCGTGCTCCCTGCCATCGTCGTGCTGCACGGACCCACCGGCCGAAGCCGCTCGTCGGCCCCGGGTCGGGGCATCGCGCAGGTCGAGCCGGGCGGTACCCGCTGCTCTGGGTGGCGTACCCGGAGCCGGTCGCCTACAGCCTCGCCGGCGCCGGGGCTCCGCGCTCGGTGATCGTCGCCTCACGAGGTCTCGCCAATCGGCTGGGCCGCCGGACTTCGCGGCTGTCATCGAGCACGAGCGAGTTCATCTACGAGGTCATCACCCGTGGTCGCGGCAGGCGCTCGTCGCGGCGGCAGGACTGCTCACCTGTGTGGCAACCGCCATCGGTTGGGGCGCAGTTCCGGCCCTGGCAGCTGACCGCACGGGAGTCACTCGACGCAGCGTGACCATCGTCGGGGATGGAGGGCTGACGGGAGCGTCCTTCCGTCCCGGGGTACCTTCCGCGTCCACGGCGACTTCCCCGGCCCCCGTCCCGGCCGCGGTCACCGTCTCATGACCATCCGTGATCGAGTGGTCGGTCGCCGCCGTCAGCTTCATCACTGTGGGCGTCGCATTGGTCGTGATCGCCACGCTGCGGGACTTCCCGAAGGTCGATCGGTGACCGCTACCGCAGTCGCCGTGGACGAGGACGATCAGCTTTCCGCGTACCGGGTGCGGAACGTTCGCCCGCCGTCCGTGCTGGTGACGATGCCGCCCCGGACGGCGACATGCACGACCTCGCCATCCGTGGTGAGCGCCTCCGGTGCGCCCCCTGCCGATCCGCGTTGATCCCACGTCGCACCACCGTCATCGCTCGCATGCACGGTGCCGTCGGGGGCGATGCCCACGAGAGACCCGTCGGCAGACCACGTGATCAGTGCCAGCAGCGGAGCGTCTCCGAAGAGCCGGAAGGTCCGCCCGCCGTCGGTGCTGCGCGCCAGGCCCTGCTCGGTGGTGGCGAGCATGGTGTCCGGATCGTCGGGGCTGACGGCGAGATCGGCCAGCGGGAGGCTGGCGCGGGTCTCCCATGTCCGGCCGTCCTGAGAGACCATGACTCGGCCGCCGCTGGAGCCGTAGACCATGCCGTGCTTGGCCTCGAGGGCATGGAAGTCGGCCTCACCCGCGAGCGACACCGTGTGCCAACTCCGCCCACCGTCCGTGCTCTCGATCAACCCGAGGTTGGCAGGGCCGTTCTGATCCTCGCCCGGGTGGCCGCTGGCAAGGAAGCGGTCGGCACCGACCACGGTGAAGCCCATGAAGTCCTGCACCAGGCCCCCGACCCGCGTGGGCTCGCCTTGCTCAGGAATCCGGATGAGCCCATAGTGGCTCCCGGCGTAGAGATCGCCATCGCCGGGATTGACACCGAGCCCGTGCACGTGCTCGAGCTCCACCGGGCCACTGCCCGTGGCAGCACGGTCGTCGTCGCCTCCGCTGAGGGTGAGGATCAGGGCGAACACTGCGATCGCTGCGATCACACCGCCCAACAGCGCCCAGCGGGAGGCGTTCGTCGCGGAGCGCGTGGCGCCGGACACCGGCCGGGAGCGCGCCGGAAACCGGGTCCCATTGGTCGATCGCGACGGGGAGCGTCGGGTCATGTCAGGTCCTTCGTGCAGACGGCGGGATCCGGAGCGGATGACTGCCCGGGGATACCGCGAGGCCGGGCCTCAACGCCAGGTCAGTGCGGCGAGTCGGCGCTCGAACTCCTCGTCGTCGATCTCGCCGGCGGCGTACCGGCGACGCAACACTTCGCGCGCGGCACTGTCGTCCGCCACGCCGCCGCGGGTCGTCCTGCCGCTCTGCAGGCTGCGGACGAGCCACACACTGCCGAGGATCGCCAGCACCAGGATCGCAAGCAGTGTGAGGATCACCAGCACGATCCAGAGACCCATCCCCGCCATCATTCCGTCCATCATTGCGCCGTGCCTCCTCCCGGTCCTCAGCGACCCGATCGACATCTACTACCTACCTACGGAGACAATAGCTGCCGATTTTGGTCTCCGCTGTCCCGGTCGAGACCCGCCCGCTCCAGGATCGGAGGATGATCCCGTGCTGATGAACCGGATCGAGACGGCCGCGTCGTCGAGATCGGCTGCGGCCGCCGTTACCGCGCGAGCGACGCGGTGGGCGGGCAACCCGGTCCCGAGCCCGGCCCCGCAGAGCAGGGCGCCCGTAGCTCGCAGCGGTGACGTTGCGCTGGCGGGCAGCCCGGTCGCCTGACGGTTGGCGTCCTTCACATCGTCGGTAGCTCGGCTGATGTCCGTCGTCGTGACAGTTATCACGTCGGCGAGCGAGAGTTAGGAGCCGTAATGATATTACCTATTCTTTCGATCGTCGGATGGTGTAGTTCCAGTCTCCGTGGAAGTCATGTCGTGTGATAGGTATGGACTTCTTCTGCTGGTCGGTGAGTTTGATTTTCGTGG
>JALYQB010000709.1 GCA_030856045.1 Actinomycetota bacterium | reverse complement strand
CGGCCGCCGTGCTCGAGCTCGTCGGCCTCGGGCCCGCAGCCGACCGCCCCGTCGGGGGCTACTCGCTGGGCATGCGCCAGCGTCTCGCGCTCGCGACCGCGCTGCTCGGCGACCCGCAGGTCCTCGTGCTCGACGAGCCGGCGAACGGCATGGACCCCGAGGGCATCGCGTGGCTGCGGACGTTCCTGCAGGGCTTCGCGCGCTCGGGGCGCACCGTGCTGGTGTCCAGCCACCTGCTGGCCGAGATCGAGCAGACCGTCGACTCGGTGGTCATCGTGAGCCGCGGCGCGGCGGTGCACCGCGGCTCGCTGGAGGAGCTGCGGCGGGGCAGCAGCTCGCGGGTCCTCGTCGCACCGTCCGACGGGCGGGCACTGGTATCGGCGCTGCGTGCCCGCGGTGTCACCGACGTGGAGCAGCGGATGGACGGCCGGCTCGCGATCGGCGGCCACGACCGGCAGCAGATCGCGCACCTCGCGCTGGACGCCGGGGTGGCGCTCTACGACCTCGCCGAGGAGCGCGTCGAGCTGGAGCAGATCTTCCTGCAGTTGACATCCGGGCAGTACGGGAGCGAGAGGCAGTGGTGAGCGATCTCGTGCTGAGCCGGTTGGCTCTGGGCAGGTTGGTTCTGGCCGAGTACCGGAAGATCTTCTCGACGAAGCTGTGGTGGACGCTACTGATCCCGGTCGCAGCGGTGGCGCTGCTGTTCACCCTCGCGGGCGGCGGTTTCGCGGGGGTGCTCGCGGACCAGCCAGGCGGCGTCGACCTCCCGTTCGCGCTGGTCACCCTCGGCCTGACGATGGGCTTCACGGCGACGTTCGCAGCGATCTTCGGCGCGCTCGCGCTCGGCTCGGAGAACCGGCACCGCACGATCACCACGACATTGCTCACCGGGTCGTCGCGGCAGGCGGTGCTGGCCGCGAAGCTCGTCGCACACGGGAGCATCGGGCTGCTCTACGCCGCGGTGACCGCGCTGTTCGGGGTCATCGGCGCGACGATCGGGGGCGGCGCGCTGCCGTCGACCGCCGCGTTCGCCGCGGTCTCCGTCACCGGGGGCCTCGCGGTGCTGCTGTGGACCCTGCTCGGCATCGGGGTCGGATACCTGATCGGGAACCAGGTCGCCGCGGTGCTGGCGCTGGTGCTGTACTCGTTGATCATCTCGCCGCTCATCGGGGGGATCCTCACCGCGGCGGAGATACCGCGCGTCGGCGACTACCTGCCCGACGGCGCCTCCACCGCCCTCACCACCGACCTCGCGATCCGGGAGCTCGGTGCCGACGGTGGGTCGGGTCGGCTCGCCGCTGAGCTCGGCACCGACCTCACCGGGCTCGCCACGCTGCCGTGGTGGGCGGGCGGGCTGCTGCTCGCCGGGTACGCCGTGCTGCTGGTCGGCCTCGGCGCCCTCGCCGACGAGCGCCGCGACATCACCTGACCCGCGCGGGTGCCCGACACCGCAAAGTGGAGCCAGTTTGCGGTGTCGGGGCCTCTGGAACAGCAAAGTGGAGCCACTTTGCTGTTGGGCACCGTGTCAACTCGTGCCGGGCTCGGTTGTGGACAGGGTGCCGGTTGTGGATGGAGCCGGGAGCCGGTCGGGCGTTGCGGGCACGGTGTGCGCATGGGGGAGACCACGCCGACCGTCCGATGCGACGGCGCGTTCCGGGGTTCGGACGCCGTTGCCGCCGGCTTGTTGACTGCGGCCCAGCTGCGCGGCCCGCAGGTGCAGCGGCTGTTCAACGGCGTCTATGCCTTCGCGGACGTGCCGCGGACCCATCAGCTCTACTGCGAGGGCGCAGCGTTGATCATGCCCCCCGCGGCGGTGCTGACCGGCCGCTCCGCCGCCACTGTTCGCGGCACCCAGCTCGCGTGGCCAGACGACCCGGTGGAGCTCGCCGTGCCGACGAGCAGCAGGATCGCCCGGCGCCGCGGGCTCGACGTCCGGCGCACCGAGCTGCACCCGGCCGAGTGGACCTGCTGGCACGGGATCGGCCTCGCGACACCGCTGCGCACGGCGCTCGACCTCCTTCTAGACCGCAGCCTGCCCGACGCGGTCGCGGACCTCGACGCTTTCGTCCGCGCCCGCGCGGTGGACCTGCCCACGGTCCGGCGACTCGTCGCCGAGCGCAGCGACCACGGGATCATCACCGCACGCCGCGCAGCCGCGCTGGCCGATCCGCGCGCGGAGTCGCGCCCCGAGTCGCGGATGCGGATGTGGCTCGCGCTGGACGGCCTGTACCCGGAGCCGCAGTTCTGGATAGACGATGACCGTGGACGGTTGGCACGGGTCGACCTGGCGTTCGCCGAGCACCGCCTCGCGGTGGAGTACGACGGACCCTGGCGCGAGGAACCGTGGGCGCTGAACCGGGACCGGGATCGGCTGAACCGGGTCCACGACGCAGGGTGGGCTGTGGTGTTCGTGACCGCGCCGCTGCTGCGCGACCCGCGCCGGATGGTGCAGACGGTGCGCTCCGCGCTCGCCCGCACCCGCTGACACGATGCCCAACAGCAAAGTGGCTCCATTTTGCGGACGCCAGGCTCCCCCAACAGCAAAGTGGCTCCACTTTGCAGCCTGCGGCCGCCCACGACAGCGGGCACATAATCTGGCGGGCGTGCCTGACACCCCTGGCTGGATTCGCCGGCTCGCGAGCGCGTGCTGGCGACACCCGAAGCTCACCGTCGCCGCGCTGACCGCGTCGGGGATCGGGGTCGGCATGGAGGCCGTGACCCCGCTGCTGACCCGCGTCGCGGTGGACGACGCCGTGGCGGGCGCGACCGGCCGCCTGCCGGTGCTGGTCAGCGGGGTGCTCGCCATCGCGGTGCTGCGCTTCGGGTTCGCGTTCGTACGCCGCTACCTCGGCGGGCGGCTCGCGCTGGACGTCCAGCACGACCTGCGCCAGCACGTGTTCAGCGCGGTGCAACGGCTGGACGGCGCGAAGCAGGACTCGCTGCGCACCGGACAGGTCGTCTCCCGCGCGATCTCCGACCTGCAGCTGCTGCAGGGGATGCTGTCGATGGTCCCGCTGGTCGCGGGCAGCGTCGTGCTGTT
Organism: Actinomycetota bacterium; assembly: GCA_030856045.1. Classification (GTDB taxonomy): domain Bacteria; phylum Actinomycetota; class Actinomycetes; order Mycobacteriales; family Pseudonocardiaceae; genus JALYQB01. The sequence goes on along the minus strand of JALYQB010000709.1, from coordinate 1,321 downwards.
CGTGGTGGCCCTCGGCGCGATGCTGTGGCTCTCCCCGCTGCTCACGCTCGTCGCGCTAGTCGTGGTCCCGGCGGGTGGCGTGCTCACCGCCCGCACCCGGCACACCCTGTTCCCCGCGACCTGGTCGGCACAGCAGCGCGCGGCCGACATCGCCGAGCACGTCGAGGAGACCGTCACCGGCGTGCGGGTGGTGAAGGGCTTCGGCCAGGAGGCCAGGACGGTCGCGCGGCTCGAACAGGCAGCGCGGCGGCTCTTCGCGGAGCGGCTGCGCGCGGCGCGCATCACGTCCACCTTCGCGCCGACGCTGCAGGCGCTGCCGTCCGTCGGCCAGGTCGGCGTGTTCGCCCTCGGCGGCGCGCTCGCGTTGCGCGGGGACATCACGCTCGGCACGTTCGTCGCGTTCGCCACCTACCTGACCATGCTGATCGGCCCGGCCCGCATGCTCGCCTACCTGGTCATCACGGCGCAGCTGGCCCGCGCGGCCGTCGAGCGGGTATACGAGGTGATCGACTCCCAGCCCGAGGTCCGCGAGCGGCCCGACGCCGTCGACGTGCCGGAGGGCCCGCTGTCCATTCAGCTCGACGGGTGCAGGTTCGGCTACACCCGCAGCGAACCCGTGCTCGACGGCGTCACGCTGGAGGCCCGCCCCGGCGAGACCCTCGCGCTGGTCGGCACGGCCGGCTCGGGCAAGTCCACGGTGTCGCTGCTGCTGCCCCGGTTCTACGACGTCCAGGACGGCGCGGTTCGCATCGGCGGCACGGACGTCAGGGACCTGCGTCTCGCGTCGCTGCGTCGCGCGCTCGGCATGGTGTTCGAGGAGGCGTTCCTCTTCTCCGACACGGTGCGCGCGAACATCGCCTACGGGGCGCCGGACGCGACCGACGACCAGGTGCGCGCCGCCGCGCGGGCGGCGCAGGCCCACGAGTTCGTCGAGGCGCTGCCCGACGGGTACGACACCAGGGTCGGCGAGCGCGGGCTGACGCTCTCGGGCGGGCAGCGCCAGCGGATCGCGCTGGCCAGGGCGCTGTTGTCCGACCCGCGCGTGCTGGTGCTCGACGATGCGACGTCCGCGGTCGACGCCACCACCGAGGCCGCGATCCACGACACCCTGCGGGCCGTCACAGCGCAGCGCACGACTGTGCTCATCGCGCACCGCCGGTCCTCCCTCGCCCTCGCCGACCGCGTCGCCGTGCTCGACGCGGGTCGCGTCGTGGACGTCGGTACGCAGGCCGAGCTCACCGCGCGCTGCGCCCTGTTCCGCGCCCTGCTGGCGGGCCCGGGCGAGGCCATCGAGCAGCCCACGCGGCGCGCCGACGCGGAC
>JALYQB010000777.1 GCA_030856045.1 Actinomycetota bacterium | reverse complement strand
GGCCAGCCGGTCCGCATCGCGATCGCCAACGAGCCTCCCTACACCCAGTTGCAGCCGAACGGCGAGATCACCGGCGCCGCGCCGGACGTCGCCAAGGCGGTCCTGCAGCGGATGGGGATCGACAACGTCGAGGGCGTCACCACCGACTACAACTCGATGATCCCGGGTCTCGACGCGGGGCGCTGGGACATCGTGGCCGCCGGCCTGTTCATGGACCAGGAGCGCTGCGCCGCGGTGCTGTACTCGGCGCCGGACCTCGTCTCGACCGAGTCGTTCGCCACTCCGGCGGGCAACCCGCTCGGGCTTACCAGCGTCGACGCGGTGACGCGCAACTCCGATGTCTCGATCGCCGTGCTGGCCGGGAGCTACGAGCTGCGAGCGGCCACCGCGCTCGGCGTCCCGGAGGGACAGCTCCAGGCCTACCCGCGAGCCCCCGACGCGCTGCAGGCGCTCGCCGCCGGACGCGTCGACGCGGTGCTGCTGCCGACGTTGTCGCTGCAGCAGATCCTGGACCAGCAAGGGGGCGACTTCGTCGTCACCGAACCACTGAACGAGATTCCGAAGACCGGCTCCGGCGCCGCGTTTCGCCAGTCGGACGAGGAGTTCCATAGCCGGTACAACCCGGAGATGCTGGCTTTCAAGGAGACCGACGAGTTCGCCGCGATCCTCGACCGGTGGGGGTTCTCGGCGGAGGCGTCGCGAAACGCCACCACCGAAGAGCTGTGCGCCGTCGAGGGCTGATGCGAGCTACGCCGCCGGTTGCAGCCGCCGCTCCAGCCGCCGCAGCGCCAGGGCGGTCGGGTAGCTCGCGGCCAGGAAGATGATCCCCGCGAGGGTCAGCGGTTCCAGATACTGGAACGTCGCGCCACCGATGGTGGTCTGCGCGGTGAGCACCAACTCCGGCACCGTGATGAGGGCGAGGAACGGGGTCTCCTTGAACATCGAGACCGCGTAGTTACCCAGCGAGGGCAGCACGTTGCGCACCGCCTGCGGCAGCACCACGTCGGACCAGGTGTATCGGCGGCCCAGGTTCAGCGCGGTCGCGGCCTCCCACTGTGCGACCGGCACCGCGTCGATGCCTGCCCGGTACACCTCGGCGTAGAAGCAGGCGTAGTGGACTCCGAGCCCGAGCACGCCCGTGGTGAGCGGCGCGAGCGTCACGCCGAGGTCGGGCAGTACGTAGAACAGGATGAACAACTGGAGCACCACCGGCGTGCTGCGGACGACCTCGATGAACGCCGTGGTGGCCTGGGTGAGGACCGGTACCCGGATCTGGCGGATGATCGCGAACACCAGGCCGAGGGCCGCTGCCAGGATGGTGCCCAGCACCGTCGCCACGAGGGTGTACTGCACGAAGGCGGTCAGCAGCGTGGGCAGGATGTCCAGCGCGTAGTCCCAGTCCCAGATCATGTGGCCCTCACCTCGGCCCCAGGGCGCAGGTTGGCGACGGCGTCGCGCAGCCCGCCACCCCGGCCGAGCCTGGCCTTGGCCGCCACCTCCAGCAGGTTCATGCCGAAGGTCATCGTGTAGGCCAGCGCGAGGTAGATCGCGGGCAGCACGACGAGGTACATCAGAAGCGTGTTGCCGCCTGCGGTGCGGAAGGCATCCCCCATCGCGAAGAGGTCCACCAGCGAGATCGTGATGACCAGGGGGGTGCCTTTGAGCAGCTGGATCAGCAGGTTGTTGAATGGTGGGAGCATCAGGACGACGGCCTGTGGCCAGATCACGCGGCGCATCCGCTGCCACGGCGACATGCTGAGCGCGGTCGCGGCCTCCCACTGCGGTGCCGGCACCGCGGCCAGGGACCCGCGGACCACCTCGGAGCCGTAGGCCCCGTAGTTGAGGCCCAGCGCGAGGACCCCGACCAGCAGCGGGTCGAATCGGAGGCCGAGCTGTGGCAGCGCGAAGAACAACCAGAAGAGCTGGACGAGCAACGAGGTACCGCGGAAGAACTCGACGACGGTGCGGGCGGTGCCGCGCAGCAGCAGCCGGTCCGAGCGCGCGGCCAGGCCCAGCACGACCGACACCAGCAGCATCAGGATCGCGCCCAGCACGGTCAGCAGGACCGTGAGCTCGAGCCCGCGGAGGAGGTTGCCAGTCCAGTCCGACAACGTGGGGACGTCGTTCATGCCGGCCGACGCTACCGGCACGCTCCCGCACCCCCTAGCTGACCGGAAATACGCCGGGGACAGGCGGACGGAACCACCGGCTGGGCGTTGCGGTGATGCCGAGCCGGGTACGGGCGAAGCTGTGGTCAGGCGGCGGGTTCGAAGGTGACTCGGTAGCCGAGGGCTTCGAGTTGGCGGACGTGGTTGCGCCTCTGGCGTTCCGGGCCGATGCGGTTATCGTAGAACCCGGAGCCGAGGTCGTGGAAGCGGGCCTCGGGTCAGACAGCAGGTGTGAGATGATGACCAGGATGAAGCGGCCGACCGCGACGATGGCCTTCTTCTTCCCCCGGCGTCGGGCGATGCGTCGGTAGCGTTCCCCCAGGAAGGTGCCGGTCTTGCCCGCGGCGACGGCGGCCTCGCCCAGGACCCGGGCCGGGTAGGGGTTGGGGTGCCCGGTGCAACCTCGACCCTTCTTCTTCCCCGCTGCCTCCTTCACCCCGGAGGCGAAACGGGCCCAGGAACACAGGTGGGCGGGGGTGGGGAAGCGGGTCTCCCAGCGTCCGACTAACCCACGACCTCACGGGGCCATAGAGCAACCTCGTCAGCGGGCAACCAACCCCATTTTCAGCCCGGAACGAGCCGCCCGACAAGGGGAACGGAGACTAACCCTAAGACCTCGCTTCAGGGCAGGGCGGTGCGCAAAGTCGTTTCTGCTGGTCATGCTACGTTTTCGGGGCATCGGCGCAGGCCTAGGATGGTGAAGAGTAGGCGTGGGTCGTTGTGGATCTTCCGGATGGTCGCGGCGATCTTCGTGTGGCCTGCTTGCCTGAGCAGGCCGATTGCTAGGTTACGGAGCGTGGCCATGACGCGTGGTCTGGCGGCGGTTTTGATCTGGGATGCATCCTCACGGAACGTGACATCACGCACCCAGTGGATCTTGTTCTCGATCGCCCAGTGTCCCCGCACGTAGGCGGCCAGATGGTGTGGTGCGGTCTCCCGGGAGCTGAGGCTGGTGATCCCGAGCGCCGCGACAGCGGTCTTGACCTTGACCGTTTTGTACTTGCGGCTGTTCTTGCGGCGTTTGCGGACGGTGCGGGTGGTGTACCGCTCGATGAGGAAGACCTGGGAGCAGTGCGGGAAGCCCAGGTCGTCGGGGGCGTCGGTCACCTGGATGGTGCGCTTCTCGTGTCGCCCGTGGCCTTTATCGATGGTGGTGTGGGAGATCGGTACGCTGGTCCAGTCCAGGGCGTTGAGCCGGTCGAAGAGGCCTTTCTGGTTCTGCTTCACCGTCATCACGTAGTGCGCGAAGAGTTCCTCGGCGAGGAAACCGGCGTGCGCGCGCACGGTGTGGCCGGCGTCCATGGTGAACACGCAGCCGCTGACCGGCACGCCGAGGTCGCGTAGCAGCGGCGCGAACTCGGGCACTTCGTTGGTCTTGGCGCCGACCAGCCGTTCGGCGATCACCACGGACTCGCCGTGGGTCGCGGCCGCCAGCAGGTAGGGCATCAGCCCGTCGGGGCCGATCGCGCCCCGCATCGCCTTGCCGTCCACGGCGATCGCGGGCAACAACACCGGCCCGTCGATCGGGAACCTCACCGACCCGAGGCCGGCCCGGTGCCCGAGGTAATCACCCGTGTGATCAGCCAGACCCTGCGCGCCGAGCATCCCCAGAACCCGCTCGATCGTATCGGGATGCGGTGGCGTGCACCGGTCATCGGCGCCACGCCGGCAGTCCAGCGCGGCCAACAGTTCCTGATCAGCCGCCGACACCCAGTCGGTGATCTCGGTCAGACTCTTCTGCCCCGCGAGCACCCCCGCCAGACACAACCCCATGATCGTCGGCAGCGAATGGCGGGTCCCCCGCGGGTCACGCGGATCGGGCAGGTCAGCGAAACACTCCAGCACACTGCCCCCACCCACCCGGTGCAACACGCCCGCGCGGTGCACCAGGACCGCCAACGCGGCCTCCCCGGGAGACGGGACCTGGGGGGTACTGACACACTCGACGTGCAACGGAGCCGCCTCACGGACAAAGGATCATAGACAATCCCTGTCCTACCGGGGCTCCGTTGCTCTTCCCCGCTGGACACGCCGCAGTGATCACCCTGTGACCATCACGCACGGTCACCCAGCCTCTCGCTCCTCACCCGGCCGGTCCCTCACCAGCTGCTACCCAACGTCACCACATCCACGGCGCGCTGGATACCCCCACCCACTCCACCGGCTCCAGCCGCTACCCAAACCGGGCCCCCGCACGCACCCCTCGC
>JALYQB010000751.1 GCA_030856045.1 Actinomycetota bacterium | reverse complement strand
GTTGCGAGTCGGGGCTCGCAACGCCACTCACGATGCCCCGAACGGACGCTGGACGGATCGCAGACAATCTGTTCTGCTTAGCCTCACCTAACCGGAGGAGGGAGTCCGGAGGATGTACGTCTGCATCTGTGCCGTGGTCACCGACGCAGAGATCCGCGCCTGCGTCCGGGAGGGCGCTCGCACCGCGGACGACGTCGGGGACCAGTGCGCTGCCGGCACCGGGTGCGGTAGCTGCCTCGACCAGATCGACACGATCATCGCCACGACACCGTGTACGGAGCGATGGAGCGTGTTCTCCCGCACGGCGTGACGCTCTGTAGATGAGGCTCACCTGCGGTGACGTGCCCGGGTTGGCTCACGTAGGGTTGTGCCAATCCTCCTCCCCGGCACCGGAAGGCCAGTCATGCGTGGCGACACCGAAGTCCTCGCCCTGCTCAACGAGCAGCTCACCAGCGAGCTGACCGCGATCAACCAGTACTTCCTGCACGCGAAGATGCAGCAGAACTGGGGATTCACGAAGCTCGCCGAGCACACCCGGTCCGAGTCCATCGAGGAGATGCACCACGCCGAGGAGATCACCGACCGGATCCTGTTCCTCGAGGGGCTGCCGAACTACCAGCGGCTGTTCAACCTGCGCGTCGGCCAGACCGTCCGCGAGCAGTTCCAGGCCGATCTCGCCGTCGAGCTGGAGGTCGTCGAGCGGCTGCGGCCCGGCATCACGATGTGCCGCGAGAAGCGCGACATCACGACCGCCAACCTCTTCGAGAAGATCCTGGCCGACGAGGAGGACCACATCGACTACATCGAGACCAACCTCGAGCTGATGGACACCCTCGGCGAGCAGCTCTTCCTCAGCCAGCTCGTCGAGCGCCCGCCGACCAACGGCTGACCCCGCCGCCGTGGTCAGCCGGACGTTCACCGTCCCGGAGGCTCATGCGTTGATGCCCGAGGTGCACCGGCACGCAGGCGAGCTCGTCACGCTCCGCGCCGACCTGGCGGAGATGTCGCTGGACCTGCGCGCCGGGGGCAGCTCCGCGCACGGCGGGCTCCCCGAGGCGAAGGCGCTCGAGGCCCGGCTCAGTGAGCTGATCTCGTGGTTCTCCGACCAGGGCCTCGAGGTGAAGGGCGTCGCGCCGCTGCTGGTGGACTTCCCCGCCGAGCTGGAGGGGGTGTCGGTGCGGCTCTGCTGGCTCGAGGGCGAACCCGAGCTGGGCTGGTACCACCGCACCGACCTCGGCATCGTCGGCCGCCGCCGCCTACCGGACTGAGGGCACCGCCAGGTCCGGATGAAGGGTTCTTCACAGAGATCCCATGTGGGCCTCATCACCCGGCGCGAACCTCTCGGAACAGGCTTCGGGTGGGCGGTGGGACATGGACGGGCACGGGTGGTACCGCGGCGAACGGGCGGGCGCCGCGGTGCTCAGCGCGGCGGTGCTGGGCTCGGTGCTCTGGCCGCTGCGCCAGCACCGCCGCGCGGTCGCGGAGCGGGTGGACGGTTTCCCGCTGTCGCACTACCCGATGTTCATCGCGGATCGCCGCCGGTGCTGTGGCATCACCTACGTCGTCGCGGTGCGCTCGACCGGCACCCGCACCTTCCTGCGCCACGACGCGCTGGGACCGGGCGGGCTCAACCAGGTCCGGCGTCAGCTGTACCGGGTCGCGGTCACCGAGGGTCGGGCCGCAGAGTACGTCGCCGCGCTGGCCGCCCGGATCCGCGCCGAGCGCGGCTACGCGGATGTCGTGCGGGTGGAGGTGGTGCGGGGCCGGTTCGACCTCGACGCCTGCCTGCTCGACCGCGGGGTCCGCGGTAGGGAGACCGTGCTCGCCGCCGCCGACGTGCCGCCCGCGCCGGCATGAAGCTGCGGACCGCGACGCCGCCGGCCCGGCTCGGGCTCGTGCGGGCGCTGGTCGGCGGCTACACGCTGGTGTACCTGGCGAGGCGGCGGCGCATGTTCCGGAGGGTGGTACGCACCGAGCGTGCGCTGTTCGCGCCGGTGGGTCCGGTGCGCGCGCTGCACCGGCCGCTGCCGCCGAGGGTGGCCGACGTGGTGAACGACGCGACCCTAGCCACGACGGTGTTGTTCGCCGCCGGCGTCGGGCACCGGCTGACCGGTCCGGTGCACGGCGCGCTGCTGACCTGGACGCTCGCATACCGCAACTCCTGGTCGATGATCTTCCACAGCGACAACACGCTCGTGCTGCACACCCTGGTGCTGGGCGCGGCGCGCGCCGCCGACGCGGTGCCGATCGATTCCCTCGTGCGCGCCGACGTCCCGACCGCGCACCCCCGGTACGGCTGGCCCCTGCGTCTCATGAACGCCGCGTCGACGGCCACGTACCTGCTCGCCGGTGTGTCCAAGGTGGCGGGGGAATCGGGCTGGTCATGGGCGCGAGGTGACGCGCTGCGCCGCCAGGTCGCGATCGACGGGTTGCGCAAGGAGGTCTTCGGTTCGCGGGCCGCGCCCGTGGTCTACGCGATGTACCGCCATCGGCACCTGTTCACCGCGATGGCGGTCGGGTCGCTCGTCGTCGAACTCGGCGCGCCGCTGGCGTTGGTCGACCGGCGGGTGGGCAGGGTGTGGGCGCTGGCGACGCTGGGCCTGCACTGGGGGATCCTCGCCGTGATGGGCATCCGGTTCCGCTACCAGCTCTCCGGGGTGGCCTTCGCCCCCTGGTTCGACGTCGAGCGACCGTTGACCCGCCGGAGGGCGCCGTAGCCGTGGGTCACGGCCGCGGTTGAACCATCGCCCCTGCCGGGAGCACCCGGAGCCGCCCGCCGGCAAGCTCCCACACCACGTCGACGCAGGCCACCCGCTCCGGGCGATGGGTCACGACGATCACGGTCCCCGCGAAGC
>JALYQB010000747.1 GCA_030856045.1 Actinomycetota bacterium | reverse complement strand
CAGGGCCGACACCGCGGCGGCGGGCAGCACCGCACCGAGGCGGGCGGAGAGCACGACGACGAGGCGGTGAGTCACACCGGTGGAGGCCGGCGCAGCGGGGCGACGAACCCGGCGGTCTCGTTCTCATTCGGCACCGCCTGCACGGACAGCGGGTCCCAGATGCCGTACCGGGGGTTGATCCGCACGCCGACGTCGGTGGCGACCGGCGCGAGCCGCCTGATCCCAGCGGCCTCGAGAAGCGCGGGATCGACGCCGCTCAGCGCACCACCGACGGGCGGCGCCGTGGTGACATCGGTGACCACCATGACGAGCCAGGTACCCTCCTGCACGTCGGACGGGAACCCGACCACGGTGTCAGTGGCGACCCCGAACACGGGTGCCGAGGCGAACTCCGGGGCGTCGAGCGCGGAGAGCTCCTGGTCGACGGCAGCGGCCGTGCCGCGCGCCGCGTCGGCCTGAATGCTCTCGCGCGCACCCTGTGGCCCGGCCGCAGCGAGTTCCGCCACGCGCTCCATCGCCGCGACGCGGGTGCCGACGGTCGTGAAGTCGACGGTCACCGACAGCCGCGGCAGGTACTTCCGGCCGAGCTCCACGACCAGCAGCTGGTCGCGTGCCCTGGCGCGGAAACCCTCGGCGTCGAAGATCGTGCCCGCCGATGCGGCCTCGGCGCCACCCAGCGAGTCGACGAGCTCGGTCACCTGCTGCTCGCCGACGGACAGCCCCTCGCGCCGCGCCGCCGCGGTGATCAGCTCGTGGCGGACCTCGAGGGTGACGATCTGGCGCGCGACATCGTCGAGCTGGCGGCCCTGGACGAGCTGCGCCTCCGCTTCCGGACCCTCCTTCTCCAGCACGAAGCGCAGCTGTGACTGCACCTGGTCGAGAGGCACCGTGGTGTCGCCGACGATCGCCGCGGCACCCAGCTGTGACGGGCCGGAGCCGCAGGCGGCGAGCAGCCCCGCGGCCACTGTCGCCACGGCCCCCCCGCGGAGGAAGCCCCACCTCGTCCGGACACTACGCACAGTGCCAGCTTCTCACGGACCCGTGGCGCCATTCGCCGGGGTCAGTGGCTCCGGCCGAAAGACAGCCGGTCAGGCTGGGGAGCGCAGTACTTCGGTCACCACGCGGGTGCACCAGTCGAGCAGCGCGCGGTCGCGCAGCGGCGGCGTACCGAGCCGGTCACCCTCGGTGGGCCGGGGGACGGAGACCGTCTGCACCGCCCGCTTGTAGCTCGCCTTCGGGTGCAGGCGCTGCAACCGCACGAGCTGCGAGTCCCGCAACGGCACCGGCGCGAACCGCACCGACGACCCCTGCAGCGTCACCTCCCCGACGCCGTGCTCGCGGCAGACCAGCCGGAATCGCGCGACGTGCAGCAGCGTCACCACCGGGGGCGGCGGGGCGCCGTAGCGGTCCGTGAGCTCCTCGACGATCGCGTCCAGCGCCGTCGGCGAGCCCGCCTCGGCGATCTTGCGGTACGCCTCGAGCCGCAGCCGTTCGCCCGGCACGTAGTCGTGCGGCAGGTGGGCGTCGACGGGCAGCTCGACCCGCGCCTGCGCAGGCTCCGCAGCGGCGTCCGACGGTCCCGCGCCGGCCGCCGTGCGGAACGCCTCCACCGCCTCGCCCACGAGCCGGATGTAGAGGTCGAACCCCACGCCCGCGATGTGCCCGGACTGCTCACCGCCCAGGATGTTCCCCGCGCCGCGGATCTCCAGGTCCTTCATCGCGACGGCCATGCCGGCCCCCAGCTCGGAGTGCTGCGCGATGGTGGACAGCCGGTCGTGCGCGGTCTCGGTCAGCGGCGTCTCCGGCGGGTACAGGAAGTACGCGTACCCCCGCTCCCGCGCGCGCCCGACGCGCCCGCGCAGCTGGTGCAGCTGCGCCAACCCCAGCATGTCGCCGCGCTCCACGATCAGCGTGTTCGCGTTGGAGATGTCCAGCCCGGTCTCGACGATCGTGGTGCACACCAGCACGTCGCAGGAGCCCTCCCAGAACCCCTCGACGGTGCGCTCCAGCTGCTCCTCGTTCAGCTGCCCGTGCGCCACGCCCACCCGCGCCTCGGGGACGAGGTCCCGGATCCGCCGCGCCGCCCGCTCGATCGACGACACGCGGTTGTGCACGTAGAACACCTGCCCGTCACGCAGCAGCTCCCGTCGGATCGCCGCCCCGACCTGCTTCTCGTCGTAGCTGCCGACGTAGGTCAGCACCGGGTGGCGCTCCTCCGGCGGGGTGAGGATCGTCGACATCTCGCGGATGCCGGCCAGCGACATCTCCAGCGTCCGCGGGATCGGAGTTGCCGACATCGTCAGCACGTCGACGTGGGTGCGCAGCGCCTTGATGTGCTCCTTGTGCTCCACGCCGAAGCGCTGCTCCTCGTCCACGACCACCAGGCCGAGGTCGCGCCACCGCACGCCGGTCTGCAGCAGGCGATGCGTGCCGATGACGATGTCGACGCTGCCCTCGCGCAGCCCCGCCAGCACCTCGTCGACCTCGGACGCCGGGGTGAACCGCGACAGCACCCGCACCGTCACCGGGAACGGCCGCATGCGGTCGGCGAACGTCTGCAGGTGCTGCTGCGCGAGCAGCGTGGTCGGTACCAGGACGGCGACCTGCTTGCCCCCGGTCACCGCCTTGAACGCCGCGCGCACGGCGATCTCCGTCTTGCCGTAGCCGACATCGCCGCAGATCACGCGGTCCATCGGCACGCTGCGGTGCATGTCCGCCTTGACCTCGTCGATCGCGGCGAGCTGATCGGGCGTCTCGACGTAGGGAAAAACGTCCTCGAGCTCACGCTGCCACGGGGTGTCTTCCGCGAACGCGTGCCCCGGCGACGCCTGCCGCGCTGCGTACAGCTGCACGAGCTCCGCGGCGATCTCCTTGACGGCCCGGCGCGCGCGGCCCTTGGTCCTCGCCCAGTCCGACCCGCCGAGCTTGTTCAGCGTGGGCAGCTCACCGCCGACGTAGCGCGTGACCTGGTCGAGCTGGTCGGTGGGGATGAACAGCCGGTCGCCGGGGTGGCCCCGCTTCGAGGGCGCGTACTCGACGAGCAGGTACTCCCGCCGCGCCCCCGCGACCGTGCGCTCCACCATCTCCAGGTACCGGCCGATGCCGTGCTGCTCGTGCACCACGTGGTCACCGGGCTGCAGCGCGAGCGGGTCGACGACGCCCCGGCGCTTGGCCGGCATACGCCCCATGTCTTTCGTGGACGTGCCGCCGCGCGCACCGGTGAGGTCGGCCTCGGTGAGCACCACCAGGCCCACGGCAGGGGCGAGGAAGCCCTCCTCCAGCGTGCCGCGCACCACCGTGACGACGCCCGGGGCGGGTGCGGCCAGCAGCCCCTGCGCGGCGTGGGTGGCGGGGACGTCGGCGTCGCGGAGCTGCTCGCAGGCACGCTGTGCGGTCCCGTCGCCGGGGACCACGAGCACGGCGGCGCCGCCGGTCGCGGTGTGCGCCCGCAGGTCGACGAACGCCCGCGCGACGTCACCGTGGTAGGGCTCCGCGGCGGGGAGGTCGAGCTGCAACGGGCCCTCGACATCGGTGCGCAACGGGCTGAGCGTCCACCAGCAGGTGTCCGCGGACAGCGCCCGGTCGCGGACCTCACCCAGGCCGCGATACGCCGACGCGGACAGGTCCAGCGTCGCGACGTCGACCGGTGCGGACCCGCCCCCAGCGGCCACCATCCAGGATGCCTCGAGGAACTCCTCGCCGGTGCGCACCAGGTCCGCGGCGCGGGAGCGGATGCGCTCGGGGTCGGCGAGCAGCACGTGCGTCCCGGCAGGCATGACGTCGGGCAGCAGCTGCAGCGCCTCCCCGGCGAGTACCGGGATCAGCGACTCCATGCCCTCGGCGGGTACGCCCGCGGCGACCTTCTCCAGCAGCTCCGCGACCGGCCCACCCGGCGACTGCGCGACGAGCTCGGCGGCCCGCGCACGGACCGCGTCGGTCAGCAGCAGCTCGCGGCACGGCGGGGCGTGCAGCTCCTCGCTCGTGTGCAACGACCGCTGGTCGGCCACGGCGAAGCTGCGGATCTCGGAGACCTCGTCACCCCAGAACTCCACCCGCAGCGGGTGGTCCGCGGTAGGTGGGAAGACGTCGACGATCCCGCCGCGCACCGCGAACTCACCGCGCCGGTCCACCATGTCCACCCGGCTGTAGGCGAGATCGGCGAGCCTCGTGAGCACCTCGTCGAAGTCGTGGTCCTCACCGACCCGCAGCCGCACCGGCGCGATCTCGCCCAGGCCGGCCACCATCGGCTGGATCAGCGAGCGCACCGTCGCGACGACGATCTTCAGCTCACCGTCTTCTTCGGGGTGCGCCAGCCGCCGCAGCACCGCCAGCCGCCTGCCGGCCGTGTCCGCGCGGGGGGAGAGCCGCTCGTGGGGCAACGTCTCCCACGACAGCAGCTCCGCGACCGCATGCGGGCCGATCAGGTCGATGAGCTGCGCGGTGAGCTCGCCGGCCTCGCGGCCGGTGGCGGTGACAGCGAGGACGGGGTGCCCGGCGCAGGCGAGGGTCGCCGCGGCGAGGGGCCGGGTG
>JALYQB010000739.1 GCA_030856045.1 Actinomycetota bacterium | reverse complement strand
AGCGGCCGCGGCGGGCGCGCCCGCAACCGCGCACGGCTGCGGGCCGCGAGGATCGCCGGGGGGCTGCGGAGCGGGGAGCGCGGCGTCGGGGCGGATCAGGCACGCCCGGGAGTCGGCGAACTCCGGTGATAACAGCGCGGTGGTCGGGACGTCGGAGAAGGCGGGATCGCCGACGTAGCGGTTGCGGTCGGCGAAGGAGAGCTTGCTCGCCTCGAGGAACCGGTGCAGGTACTCGGCGGCACCGGCCGCGGCGAGGTCGGTGCCCTCCAGGATGTTCAGCGCCTCGCCGACCGTGGTGCCGCCGGAGGACGGCGGTGCCATGCCGTAGACGTCCAGGCCGCGGTAGGAGACCGCGGTGGGCTCGCGTAACGGCGAGGTGTACCCGGCGAGGTCGGCGGTGGTCATCGCGCCGGGACGCACGGTGCGTGTCGCGGCGGGGTCGACCGGGGGTTGCCGGACGGTCCGCACGACATCGTGGCCGATCTCGCCCTGGTAGAACGCGTCGACCCCGTGGCGGCCGAGCTCGCGGTAGGTGCTGGCCAGGTCGGGGTTGCGGAACCGCTCACCCACCTCGGGTGGCGCCCCGCCGGGCAGGAACAGCGCCCGGGTGGCGGGGAAGTCCGCGAACCGCTCGGCATTGTCCGCGGTCTGCGCGGCGAACGTCTCGTCCACGACGAAACCGCGCCGCGCCAGCTGCTCGGCCGGGCGCAGCGCCTCGCCCAGCCCCAGGGTGCCCCAGTCGTCCAGGGCACGCTGCCAGGTGAGCGGGGTGCCGGGTACGCCGACCGAGAGCCCGCTGGTGACGGCCTCGTCGAACGGGATCGGCCCGTCGTTCTCCAGGAACAGGCCCTCGTCCGCGCTCGCCGGAGCGGTCTCCCGACCGTCGATCGTCGACACCGCACCGGTGGCGGCGTCGTACACGACGAAGAACCCGCCGCCCCCGACCCCGGCCGAGTAGGGCTCGGTCACGCCGAGCGCGGCGGCGGTCGCCACGGCGGCGTCGACGGCGTTGCCGCCCCGCCGCAGTATCCCGATCCCGATCGCGGAGGCATCGGGGTCGACGCTGGACACCGCCCCACCGGTCCCGACGGCCTCCGCTGCCCTGGGTGGTGCGCTCGGCTGCGCCACCACCGACGGGGCGAGCAGTGCCCCGACGATCGCGAGCACCAGCGCGGGGACGATCCGGGTGATGCGGCGCACGGCGGCCTCCTCACGGCACGACGTCCTCATTCTGCCGAACAATGCCCTCGGCAGGACCCGAACCTGCGCTCACGCCTCGATACGAAGTCATCGGCGGTCAGCGTTCGAGCGGTTCGGTCGTGGACTCGGGACTGCCCGATTGGACAAGAACAGGTGCCCGTCCCGCCAGCCGGGTGGGAATGCAGTCGACACCGGTGCTGGAACCGCGACAGCGCCACATTCCAAGGCGGTCCCTGGCACTCATGGGAGAAGGCCCCCTGAGGCGCGCAATGGGTCAGGTAGCGTTGCCGTCTCCAGCAGTGGACGTGCCGAGGAGGTGGGGCGCTCGGCTTCCCTGTCACCTCGCCCTCGATCCGTCATCGTCACCCGGCTGCTGGCCGCGGGCTGTGTCTTCGCTGAGGACGAGGCGCGGTTGCTCATCTCCGCGGCACGGACGCCGGCCGACCTCGCCGCCATGGTGGACCGGCGAGCCGCCGGCCTGCCCCTCGAACACGTCCTCGGCTGGGCGGAGTTCTGCGGCCTGCGGATCGCCGTGGACCCCGGAGTCTTCGTACCCCGCCGCCGCACCGAGCTCCTCGTCCGCCAGGCCGCCGCCCTCGCCCGGCCACGAGCTGTCGTCGTCGACCTGTGCTGCGGCTCGGGCGCGGTGGGCGTCGCGCTGGTCGCGGCCCTGGACCGGGTCGAGTTGTACGCCGTCGACATCGACCCCGCCGCGGTGCGGTGCGCCCGCCGCAACATCGCCGCCGCCGGTGGTCAGGCCTACGTCGGTGACCTTTACGAGCCGCTGCCCGCTGCGCTGCAAGGCCGCGTCGACGTCCTGGTCGCCAACGCACCCTACGTACCCATCGAGGCGGTCGGGTTGTTGCCCCCGGAGGCCCGCATGCACGAGCCGCGGGTGGCGCTCGATGGTGGCGCGGACGGGCTTGACGTCCTGCGGCGGGTGGCCGCCGCGGCGCCACCATGGCTGGCACCGGGCGGCCACCTGCTCGTCGAGACGAGCGAGCGCCAGGCGCCGCAGACCGTCGAAACCGTCGTCCGCAACGGGCTGATCCCGCGGGTGGCCAGCTCCGACGAGCTGAACGCCACCGTCGTCATCGGAACCAGGCCCGCCCTCCAGAATGGACGAGGCTGATCCGACGATCTACGCAGTGCCGTTGCCGAACGGTCAGCGGTACCCGGTGGTGTCGGGAGGTTTGCCGGCGTCTTGGATTTCGACGAGGTAGCGCCAAGCGTCTGGGGCGCTGCCGTCGACGTCGACGAATCCGTACTCCTGTGCGAGCTGCCCGGAGGAGAGGGATGCCTGGTTCCACCCGGCGAGGTGGGGGTCGGCGGCGAGGGCAGCGACCGCCCGTCCGGTGAACGTCGGTGTCTCGGAGATGCCGAAGTGCCCGGGGTCGCCGTCGCGCCAGGTGGCTTCGGTGACTCCGTGGGCATCGAGCATCATTTCCGAGCGCATCCACCCTGGGGTCAGCGCCACCGCGGTGGCGCCGAAGTCGGCCAGCTCGTGTCCCTGGCTCCACGCCAACCGCAGCACCGCGGTCTTGGCCAGGTCGTAGAACGCCGACACCCGGTAGTGGTCGGTGTTGTCGTCGGCGGTGCCGTCGGTCATCTCCACCACGAGGCCACCCGGCCGGCGGATGAGCAGCGGCAGGGCGTAGTGGCTGGTGATGAGGTGGGTGTCGACGGCCAGGCGCAGCAATTGGCACGCCCGGCGCCCCGGGTCGCTCCCGCCACCAGTGCGACCTTCCCCGCCAGCGGAGCGGTCATCGCGTCTCCCTCTGGATAACGGAGATCAGGCCGTGGCGGAACAGCCCCACCTCCTTGCCGGACCCGGCGGGCATCCTGGTCGTGTCCTTCGCGCTGGCTCCTCAGGTGTCCCGGCATGCACACCGCTGCGAGCCGACCGGAGCCACCCCACCGGCTCACCTGTCAGCTGCCCAGAGCCAACTGGTGTTGCTCGTCGCCGGCGGATCTCGGAGAAGGTCAGGGCCGTGCGGGGACAGCAGCCGGGCCCGGACGTCGGCCCAGTTCTGCGCCCCCCGCTCATCGGCTACGTCCGTGCGTTCCGATGGCGGAACCGTCCTGCGGGGCGTGACCCAACGAGAGAGCGCCCGTGGCCAGCGGGAGCGGTCGTGGTCTGAGTAGCGGCCAGGGTGGCGAAGAACATCTTGACATCGCACCTAGACAAGGTGAGTTGTCTAGGTGCGGATCGGTGGGCCAGCGCGGAAGCACGACGTTACCGACGTGGACATCTGGCACGCTGTTCCCAACGCGATACGCCGGGTCATCATGGGCGACGACCTGACGATGCTCATCGGACCGGCGTCGGACGGAGCACTACTGGAGATCGGCGTCCTCGACATCGACCGGGGACGACCCGGTCGTCATCCATGCCATGCGACTACGACCGAAGTTCTACAGGCTCCTCGAGTGAGGTGATCACGATGCGACACACAGACAACGAGATCGAGCGGGCCGCGCACCGGTTCGACCAGCTCGCCGACACACTCGACCCGACAACTGCCGAGGTCGACCACACCGACGATCTCCGAGAGATCGCCGCCGCGGCCGAGGCGGCACGAGCAGACGAAGCCCGGCTGCGGGAGGCCGTCGAGGTTGCTCGCGCACACGGCAGGTCGTGGAACCAGATTGCGGTGACACTGGGAGTGTCCCGGCAAGCGGCACGGCAGCGGTTCGCTGACAAGCTGCACGCCTGACCGATCCCAGTCCGACACCGACAAGCCCGCCCTCGGGATGGCGAACGAGGATGTCCCGCACGACGATCCGGGATGCTAACGGGGACACTCCGAAGGTGAGCGGGACTGCTGGATCGGCTACGCCCGGGTCTCCACCGACAAGCAGGACCTCACCGCGCAGCACGACGGGCTCATCGCGTCGGGCGTCGTGCCCGAACGGATCTACGTCGACCACGGCCTCACCGGTGATCGGGGCACCCCATGCCCCCCGAGGGCGGTCCGAGACAATGGCGACCATGGAGGAGCCCCTCGCGGACCAGCGCCCCGCCGGGCTGCGTGAGCTCGCCAGGGCCCGCCCGCGGCTCGCCGTCGCTGTGGCCGCCGCCGCGTTCGCCCTGATCGCCGCGCCGATCCCGTCGCTGACCTGGCCTGCGACCGCGGTGACCCTCGGCGTGGGCACCGTCGTGCTGTTCCTGGTGGCCTCCGGACGTCCGGGACGCACTGTGCCGGGGGACGTCACCGGTCGTCGCTTCCTGCCCTGGCTGGTGATCGCCGCGGCCTTCGCGCTGCTCGAGCTCGCCGCGCTGTTCACCGGATCCGGGCCTGACTTCCCCACCGTCAGTGCGTTGCTCGGCCCGGTCTTCACCGACACCGGCCCGCGTGTGGTCGGATACTTCTGCTGGCTGTGTACCGGCTACTGGCTGCTCAAACGATGACCGGCCGCGCCGTTACGATCACCGTCTACGTCCTGATCCTGGCCACGGTGGCCGCGCTCGACCTGGCCGCCCGTCGTGGTTGGCTACCCATCCTCACCTTCAGCGGGGCGGTGGCCACCGTCGCGCGGTTCCCGCTCGGAAGGGCCGCGCTGCTGCTGCTGTGGTGGTGGCTCGGCTGGCACTTCCTGGCCCGCAGCGGCCCGGCCCCGCTCTAACCGACCGATCAGACCGGAGCTGCCTGATGGAGGACATCACCATCGATCTCGTCACCGGCCTCTACCGCGAGTACCGCGGCGATCTCGAGCAGGTCCGCCAGGAGCAGCGCAGGCTGCGGCTCACCGCACCGTCGATGAAGGCCCAGCTCGACGACATCGAAGCAGAGATCACCTACCTGCTGTTGCGGCATACTCGGCCCGAGACGGTCGTGGAGATCGGCGCCTACCACGGCTGGTCGACCACCTGGATCCTGCGCGCGCTGCGCGACAACGGCCGCGGACACCTGCACTCCGTCGATCTGATCGCGGCGTCGCGCAGGCACGTGCCGAGCGAGCTCACCAGCCGGTGGAGCTTGACCCAGGACAACGCCCGCGCGGTGGGCGGCGAGCTGCTTCGGCGCGCCGACTACCTGTTCATCGACGCCGACCACGGGCGGCGGTTCGCGCGGTGGTATGTCGCGCACCTGCTGCCCGAGCTCCGCGCCGGGGTCCCGGTCAGCGTGCACGACGTGTTCCACCGCCGACG
>JALYQB010000737.1 GCA_030856045.1 Actinomycetota bacterium | reverse complement strand
CTAGGACCGGCACGATGCTAATCGGTTGTGTTTCCGCTGGTAGGACGCTTTGCGCGGGATGGCTGCACCCGCAGCGGCTCGCCCGGCATCTTCGGGTGGTCAGGCGGGTAGGGCAGGTCCCCGAGGTCGTGGTCGCGCTCGTCGCGTACGGCCCACTCGAGCACCGTGGCGAGGTCGTGCGCCTCGTCGTCCAGCCCGGTGTGCGGGTCACCGCGCTGGGCGAGCAGCCGCGGCACGGTGCGCACGTCGAAGTCGTCGGGTTCGACGTCGGGGAGGTCGTCCCAGGTCAGCGGCATCGACACGGTCGCCCGCGGGGTGCCGCGCACCGACCACGCCGACGCGATCGTGCGGTCCCGCGCCGCCTGGTTGTAGTCGAGGAAGACGCGCTCGCCGCGCTCCTCCTTCCACCACGACACGGTGGCCCGGTCCGGGACCCGCCGGGTCACCTCCCGGGCGAGGGCGATCACCGCCCGGCGCACCTGGACGAAGGTCCATTCGGGGCGCACCCGCACGGCGACGTGGATCCCGCGGCCCCCCGACGTCTTCGGGTACCCGACCAGGCCCGCCTCGGCGAGGACCTCCCGCAGCACGGCGGCGACCGCGACCGCGTCGGCGAACCCCGTGTCCGGCTGCGGATCGAGGTCGATGCGCAGCTCGTCCGGGTGGTCGACGTCGGGGCGGCGCACCGGCCACGGGTGGAAGTCGAACGTGCCGAGGTTCGCGGCCCAGATCAGCACCGCGGGTTCGGTGGGGCACACCTCCCGGGCCGTGCGGCCGGAGGGGAACGTGATCTCCACCGAGTCGACCCACTCGGGAGCGCCCTTGGGCACGCGCTTGGCGTAGAACTGCTCCCCCGTCACGCCGTCGACGAACCGTTTGAGGGTTGTCGGCCGCTCGGCGAGCACCCTGAGCAGGGGCTCCGCGACCGCGAGGTAGTACTCGACGACATCGCGCTTCGTAAGCGAGACATCCGGGAAGTACACCTTGTCCGGGTTGGACACCCTCACGACGCGAGTCCCGAACGGTCCGGGAACCTCCAGTTCGAGCGCCTCAGCACGGGCCACGGCCGCGGACGCTACCGTGGGCACGTGGTGATGAGCGACCCGCAGCCCGAGCGCCCCGGCGCCGGCGTGCCCGAGCGGCTCCGGATCGAGGACGAGCTCATCGGGCTCGACCGCGACGATCCCGAGGTGCAGGCCTTCGCCGACCACCTGCGGCGCACGCAGCGCCAGCACCCGGGCTACACCGTGGAGGGCTACCTCTCCGGGGTCGGGGACTTCGCCGACTCCATCCGCCGGACCGGCGGTGCCCGTCGGCTCGCGGCGAACGCGCTGGTGCTCCTTCTGCTGCTCGGCGCGGCGTTCGCGGTCTGGGAAGCGCTCGCCGTCGTGTTCGCGACGTTCCTCGGCTGAACTCACGGCGCGGCCGCGGGAATTCGATTAGCGTGGTGGCATGGAACCGATCACCGGGGTCACGCCCAAGATCGTGAAGTCGGACGCCGAGTGGCGCGAGCAACTCGCCCCGCAGGAATACGCGGTACTGCGCCAGGCCGCCACCGAGCGCCCGGGCACCGGCGAGTACGAGCACACCGAGACCGTCGGCGTCTACGAGTGCCGGGCCTGCGGGGCGGAACTGTTCCGCAGCGACCACAAGTTCGAGTCACACTGCGGGTGGCCGTCGTTCTTCACGCCGCTCGCCGGGGACTCCGTGCTGCTGCGCGAGGATCGGGTAATGGGGATGCGCCGCGTCGAGGTGCTCTGCGCGACCTGCCACAGCCACCTCGGCCACGTCTTCGAGCGCGAGGGCTACGACACCCCGACCGACCAGCGCTACTGCATCAACTCTGTGTCGCTGCACCTCGTCCCGGACGAAGGTCAGGCCACCAGCTCCACCTGACACGGCAGCCCGGGAGCTCGTGTGAGCCGGGCATCCGCGGTGAGCAGTGGGACGCCCAGCGTGGCGGCGAGTGCCGCGTAGAGCGCGTCGTAGAACGTGATGGTGTCGCGCAGCTCCCAGGCGGCTCGGGCCAGCGATCCGGTGTGTGGGTAGCGCTCGTCCACGAGCAACCTCCCGCCTGCGAGCGCGGTGGCGGCGACGTCGGCGTCGATGAGATGCGGGGCATGGCAGCCCGACGCGGTGAGCCGGTCGCGGAGACCCGCGACCCGGTCAGCTCTGCTCCCGACGGCGAGAACCAGCGCCGAAGCGTCGAGCACCAGCTCGCTCACCGGCGATCGGCGTCCTTCGCCTCGAGGAGACTCTCGACGGTCACTCCCGGCCCGGAGTTGCGCGCCGGCGCTGCCTCGATCGCCGCGAAGACGTCCGCCTTCGACTGCCGCCGCGCGAGGGTGACGACCTGGTCGCGCATGTAGGCCTGCAGGGACGTGCCCGCCGCCTTCGCCCGGCGACGGAACGTCTCGTAGGCGTCCTCCGGGATGTTGCGAATCTGAATGGTGGGCACAGCGCTACCTTAGCGCTACTACGGTAGCGTGCATCAACTCCGTGTCGCTGCGCCTCGTTCCCGACGAGGGTCAGACCCGATCGTTCAGCTGCGCGGTGGAGGCGTCGTCCAGAGTGCTGACATGGGTAGGCAGGCGAGACCGTCGCCGAACGCGAGCGACTCAAGGCCGCAGTAGAGAACGAAACCTGCACGAAACCGGTTACCGAGCCGACGCTGCAGCAACCGCAAGCCCCGAAAGTCCTCAGCTCGCACGGTCTCCGCGGCCTTCACCTCGACACCGACGACCTGGCCTGCATTGTCCTCGAGCACCGCGTCCACCTCGTACTGGTCACGGTCCCGATAGTGGAACAACCGCGCCGAGACTCTCGACCACGACAGCTGCCGGGCGAGCTCACCGAGAACGAAGTTCTCCAGGAGCCCACCGGTCGGTGCGTCGGCCACGACCCCGGTGGTCAGGTAGCCGGCCAGCCCGGGATCCACGAAGATCACCTTTGGTCTCGCGACGACCCGGACGGTGGCGTTCGCCGACCATGCCGGGACGAGCCGGATGAGGAAGATGGTTTCCAAGATCTCTATGTAGCCGCGCACGGTCGGCGCGCTGATGCTCAGCTCGCTTGCCAACCGGTTCATGTTCAGCAGTCCAGCGCTCTGTGCCGCGAGCAGGCCGGTGAGCCGTCGCATGTCGCTCGCCCGCTCGATGTCCGCGACCTGCTTCACATCGCGGGCGATGAGGTCGGCGAGGTAGCTCTCGAAGAATCGCTCCCGGCGCCGCGGCGCCTCCCGCCGAACGGCCTCAGGATATCCACCCCTGACTGCCCTCGCCAGGTAGTCGGATCGCCGGAGCCCGACCGGTTCGGCCCTCAGGTCGCTGCCACGGGAGTACGCGGCATCGACGAAACCGTCCGGTGCGCCGTCGATCTCACCTTGCGAGAGCGGCCACAGCTCGACCGTCTCGGTGCGCCCTGGCAGGGCATCGGGCAGGCTACGGAGTCCCAGCAGCCGGGCGGAGCCCGTGAGCAGGAAGCGTCCGGCGCGAGGCTCACGATCGACGAGGTTCTTGATCGCGAGCCACAGCTCGGGAACCCGTTGCACCTCGTCGATCAACATCAGTCGATCGTGGCGAACGAATCGGACAGGATCCGCCACTGCAGCTGCTCGCGTCCCAGGGTCATCGAGGAAGCGGGCGATGCCGCCTTCGGTCTGCCGCAACACCCTCTCGGCCAAGGTGCTCTTACCAACCTGGCGAGCGCCGTTGACGACCACCACCCTGGTGTCCTGCAGTGCGTCGAGGACCAGGTCGCCGGCACGTCGGGGGAGGTAGTCCAACGCCTTGCGCACCGGCAAACCCTAGCCTGGCTTTACATCTGCCGGGTGCAGTTCTTTAGAACTGCCGAGAAGTCTTCCGCTGATCTGCCGAGCGGGAGCTACGGCAGCGCGGCCACCAGCTCGGTCACCTGCACCCGCGGGCCGGTGAAGAACGGCACCTCCTCGCGCACGTGGCGGCGTGCGCGACTCGCCCGCAGCGCCCGCATCAGGTCCACGATGCGGTCGAGCTCGTCGGCCTCGAACGCGAGGATCCACTCGTAGTCACCGAGGGAGAACGCCGGCACGGTGTTGGCGCGGACGTCGGGGTAGTCGCGGGCCTGCATGCCGTGCTCGGCCAGCATCTCGCGGCGCTCCGCGTCGGGCAGCAGGTACCACTCGTAGGACCGGACGAAGGGGTACACCGAGACATACCGCTTGGGCTCCTCCCCCGCGACGAACGCAGGCAGGTGGCTCTTGTTGAACTCGGCGGGCCGGTGCAGCGCCGCGTTCGTCCACACCGGCACGCTCGCGCGGCCCAGCACCGTCGCGCGCCGGAGATCGGCGTAAGCGGCCTGCAGCGGCTCGATCGCCTCGGCGTGCCACCATACGAGGTAGTCGGCGTCCGCGCGCATCCCCGCGAGGTCGTACACGCCGCGCACCACGACGCCCTTGTCCGCCAGCGCGTCGAGGAACTGCTGCGCCTGGGCGCCCACCGCTGCGCGGTCCTCCCCCAGCCGACCGGGCTCGACGCGGAACACCGACCACATGGTGTAGCGGATGGTCGCGTTCAGCTGCGCGTAGTCGAGGCGGCTCATGCGTTCATCATCCCACCCACGGCCGCCAGGTGAGCCGCGATCCGCGCCGCGGCGGCGTCGGCGGTGGCGATGCAGGCGGGGATCCCGACGCCGTGCAGGATCGCGCCCGCGACGGCGAGCCCCGGCTGCCCGTCGACCGCCGCCTCGACCGCGGCGACGACGTCGAGGTGACCCGGCGCGTACTGGGGCAGCCCGCCACCCCACCGGGACACCACGGTGGCCACCGGCTCCGCGTCGACGCCCGTCAGCGCTGCGAGGTCCGCGCGCACCGCGGCGACGAGCTCGACGTCGTCGCGCTGCAACGTGGCGACCTCGCCGTGACGACCGAGCGACCCGCGCACGAGCAGCACGCCCGGCGCGCGCAGGTGCTCCCACTTGCGGCTGGAGAACGTGAACGCCTTGGCGGCCTGCGGCTCCCCCGACGCGATGAGCACCCCGGAGGAGGCCGGCAGCGCTGCCGAGCAGGGCAGGGCCAGCCCGACCACCACCGAGGACGCCACCTCGACCCGCGCG
>JALYQB010000733.1 GCA_030856045.1 Actinomycetota bacterium | reverse complement strand
CCCCCCCCCACTCACGGGTGCTAGCGCAATGCCCGGTTCACCGCCGACACCACCGCGTTCAGCGACGCGGTCACGATCGAGCCGGACACCCCGACGCCCCAGAGCACGGCGTCACCGATGGCGCACTCGACGTACGCGGCGGCGGTGGCATCGTCACCGGCGGACATCGCGTGCTCGGAGTAGTCGAGGACGCGGACGTCGAAGCCCACCGCGGCGAGGGCGTCGACGAACGCCGCGATCGGCCCGTTGCCGGAGCCGATGACCTCGTGCTGCACCCCCTCGACGAGCACGGTGGCGTCGATGCGAACCTGGTTCTCACCGGCAGCGTCGTCACTGGTGAGCCGGTGGCGCACCACCCACAGCGGCGTGCGCCGCTCCAGGTACTCCGTGGCGAAGACGTCCCAGATCTCCTTGGGCGAGACCTCGCCGCCGTCGGTGTCGGTGACCTGCTGCACCAGCTGGGAGAACTCGATCTGCACCCGTCGCGGCAGCTCCAGCTGGTGCTCGGCCTTCATCACGTACGCCACGCCGCCCTTGCCGGACTGCGAGTTGACGCGGATGACGGCCTCGTAGGTGCGGCCGACGTCCTTCGGGTCGATCGGCAGGTACGGGACCTCCCAGGTGTGCTCGTCGACGGGGACCCCGGCCGCCGCCGCGGACACCGCCATGTTCCGCAGGCCCTTGTTGATCGCGTCCTGGTGCGAACCGGAGAACGCGGTGTAGACGAGGTCGCCACCGTAGGGGTGCCGCTCGGGCACCGGCAGCTGGTTGCAGTACTCGACGGTGCGGCGGATCTCGTCGATGTCGGAGAAGTCGATCTGCGGGTCGATGCCCTGACTGAACACGTTCATCCCCAGCGTGACCAGGCAGACGTTGCCGGTGCGCTCGCCGTTGCCGAACAGGCAGCCCTCGATGCGGTCCGCCCCGGCCTGGAAGCCGAGCTCGGCCGCGGCCACCGCGGTGCCGCGGTCGTTGTGCGGGTGCAGCGACAGCACCACGGAGTCCCGGCGCTCGAGGTTGTGGTGCATCCACTCGATGGAGTCGGCGTAGACGTTCGGCGTCGCCATCTCGACGGTCGCGGGCAGGTTCAGGATGGCGGGACGCTCGGGGGTGGGCTGCCATACAGCGGTGACGGCGTTGCAGATCTCGGCGGCGTAGGCGAGCTCGGTGCCGGTGTAGGACTCCGGGGAGTACTCGAACCGGAACACCGTCTCCGAGTACTTCTCGGCGAGCCGGCCGATGAGCTCCGCGCCGTCGGTGGCGATCTTCAAGATGGCGGGACGGTCAGCCCGGAACACGACCCGGCGCTGCAGGATCGACGTCGAGTTGTAGAGGTGCACGATCGCCTGCGGAGCACCCTCGACGGCCGCGAAGGTGCGCTCGATCAGCTCCGGCCGCGCCTGGGTGAGCACCTGGATCCTCACGTCCTCGGGGATCGCGCCCTCGGTGATGATCTCGCGGACGAAGTCGAAGTCGGTCTGCGACGCGGACGGGAACCCGACCTCGATCTCCTTGTAGCCCATCCGCACCAGCAGGTCGAACATGCGGCGCTTGCGGGCGGGGCTCATCGGGTCGATCAGAGCCTGGTTGCCGTCGCGGAGGTCGACGGCGCACCAGAGCGGCGCCCGGATGATCGTCGTGTCCGGCCAGGTGCGGTCGGGCAGCGATACCGGCTCGACCTCCTCGGCGAACGTGCGATACCGGGAGAACGGCATGGCGCTGCCGCGCTGCGGGTTCCAAACGGGCTGTCCCGCGGGGGACGGATGGGACGGGGTGCGGATGCGGCTCGTGGCACCGGAGGCGAACGCGTCGGGGCCTACGTCATCGGGCTTGGGGGTCATCACTGCTTCCTGGCTGCCGGGAAAGGAGACTTCGACCGGCGGTGCGCGCGAGCGACGATCCCGCACAGCGACTCCGCGACGGGGGGCCGGTCGGCGTCAGGCCCCGTCGCGGCAGCGAAGCAGGAGAGCACGTGCCACGTGCCCCACGGTAGCCGCCGCCCGCTATGCCGGGGAATCGGCTCCCGGATCGTGGGATGCCGGTGGCCTTGCCCACCGTGGCACACTCGGCGCATGAGCGAACCTGACGAGCGGCGCTCTCGCGTCTCGATGCGGGACACCGGCGCCCGGACGGCGGGGGTCCTCGCCACGCTGGCGAGGCTCATCGGCAGCCTCGCCGCGCTCGCGCTCGTCATCTACATCCTGCTGTTCGTCTTCGAGGCCAGCCCCGAGAACGGCATCACGCAGTTCTTCCGCTCGCTCGCCGACGGCCTCTCGCTCGGCTTCCGCGACCTGTTCACACCTGACGGCGAGAAGACCCGGGTCCTCGTCAACTACGGGCTGGCTGCGGTGTTCTGGCTCGTGGCGGGCGCGGTGGTCAGCCGGGTCGTCAGCCGCCTCGTCGCCTGATCTCGTCGGGCACCTCGGCATCCCAGCCCTCGGCGAGGCCGGACACCGTGGCGCATACCGCCCGGATCTGCTCCGCGCCGCCGCCGTGACGGCCTGCGGCGAGACCGACGAGGAACGTGGTGAGCGGCGCTGCGGGGCGCGCGACGCCATGAGCCACCTCCTTGGCCAGGTCGAGCAGCAGGTCGCGGTCGAGTGAGCCGGGATCGAGGTCCAAGGCGTGGCAGACCTCCGCGGTCCATGCGTCGAGAGCGCTCATCCTGCCTCCTGGCTTCGGCGTCGGTTCGAACGTGAGTGGACCCGCCAACGACCAGCTGTGCTCGCGCAACCCGCGGCAGATCACGTTATGAGAACAGTGCAGCAACAGTTTCCCATCCAAGGATCCCGCTTCGCACCTTAGGCTATGGCAACTTGTCGCCGCGTGTTGCGACTGGACGCCCGATCGTCACTCGATCAGCGTCACGCCACCGCGGGTCAATCACGCTCGGTCACCGAGGAGATACGGTGGAATTCCCAGCCAAGGGGTGCGCGGCGCGCGATGCGGCCGCCCGCGGGTCCCGGCGAGCGCGCCCTGCTCCGGGGCGGCTGCGGCGCCTCCGCGGCCTCAATTTAACGTAAGTTTCACCTCACGTCTTGATTTCTTGACCGCGATACAACACGCTACCACCCGACGGGAGCAGTCTTTCGGGAGCTGTGCCCAGGCAGCACGCTGCCGACGGCACGATCTACAGGGCGAAAATCCCTGCCGGAACCGGCAGCCCGCTGCATATCTCGCTGTGCACATGAGGTAGGGGTGGTTAGGGATGGTCTACACGGACAGTCGGGACCGGGGCTCCACAGGGCGCCTCTTCCGGCTGATCAGCGTCGTGGTGCTGGTGGTCGTGGTGCTGGCGGTGGGCTTGGCGGCTGCGCTGCTCGCCCGCACCCTGGCGGCGGCGCAGAGCATCAACGATAAGGCCGAGCTCATCGCGACGACCGGCCGCGGCATCAACACCGCGACCGATTCCGTCGTCCTGTTGAACCGGACGAACGAGACCGCTGCGTCGATCCTGACGAGCGCACAGCCCCTGCAGGCGTCGCTCACCACGATCGTCGACTTCGCGGGCCAGATCAACGAGCTGGGCGCGTCGATCAACAACACGGCCGGGTCCATCAACGGGTCGGCCGGTCAGATCAACACGTCTGCCGGCGCGATCAACGAATCCGCCAAGTTGATCAATGCGAGCGGGGACATCATCAACGCCAACGCCGCGAACATCAACGGCAGTGCGGTGGCGATCAACCGGACCGCGCGGGGCATCAACGGTGAGGCGGCAGCGATCCTCGACGTCGCCCAGCGCATCGACGTCGACGCGAGGAACATCAACCTCAACCTCGACCGGACGATCGGCATCGCGGACGCCGTCGAGGTGGACACCACGAACATCTTGGGCGAGGCGGTCGAAGCCCGTCAGACCTCCGGCTGCATCGCCAGGCGGGTCCTCGCCCCCGGCATCGCCTGCTAAGGAGGTTGGAAGATGGCAACACAGACACTCCCGCGATCGGGCCAGGCACTCCCGCGATCGGGCCAGGACGGGCCGCCCGCCGGAACAATTGTGCGGTGGTTGTGGACCTGGATCACGCTCGGCATCCTCGTCGTGGTCGTCGTCATCGCGTTCCTGATCGGCATCGTGCGAGCGCTCAACTCGATCGATGCGGGCCTTTTCGAGGCTGCCAGCGCCGTACAGGGGATCGGCGGCGACGCCGCACCCCTGCCGGGGAGCATCCAGGTGATCAACAGCACCCTGGGTGAGATCGACACGGCCCTGCAGCCGATCCAAGGCCAGGCCGGCGAGATCGGCTCGGGGCTGGAGCAGATCACGAACTCGCTCCAGCAGATCGACGCGTCGTTGAAGGACACCGACGTCTCGCTGGTGGACACCTCAGGGTCGCTGGTGGACACCTCAGGGACGTTGGTCGACATCGGCAATCAGACGCAGCAGATCTCGGGCTCGCTGGCCGACACCAGCAACGTCCTCGCGGGCGTCCGGAACATGGCGGGCCAGATCGAAGGCGTACTGGAGGAGTCGCAGAACATCGACAGCCTCGGCACGGCCGGCATCCCGGTGCGGGTGGGAATCGCCAACTCGGTCCTCGGGCCGGCGCAGAGCGACACCCTCAACATCACCGGCGGACTCGTGGATGTCAACCGCAACCTCACATCCATCTGCACGTCGATTCCGCTGACCGTCACCGGTATCGTCACCCAGACCGGGTGCTAGGGGCGAGTGATGCGAACCCTGAAGCGAGGCACACTTCCTGTCGTCATGCTCGTGGTGATCGTGGTCTGGGCATTGACCGCCGTGGTCCTGCTCACCGGCACCCTGATCACCGCTCAGCAGATCGAAAACCGGGTCGGGGTGATCAACTCCGAGGTCAGTCCGATCGATGAGGACCTCGACTCAGTGGTGCTCGCCGTCGAGACCGGCCGGATCGCCGGTGAGATCAACACGGCGGCCAAGCCCCTCACTGCGCAGTTCACCCAGATCATCGAGTCGGGTGACGGCATCGAGGCCAGCGCAGCGTCGATCGCGGAGCGGGCCAAGCAGATCAACGCCAACGCCGAGTCGATCAACTCGACAGTGGGCTCGATCAACTCGAATGTGAGTGAGATCGGCGTGGGCGCGGACGAGATCGGTGCCAGCATTGGCTCGATCAACGCCAACGCCAGGTCCATCAACTCCTCTGTGGACGGGATCAGTGGGAGTTTCGTCGGGATCGACGGCGAGGTGCGCTCCATCCATGACGAGGTCCGCGGGATCAATACCCGGGCGGACACCGTGATCGGCATCAGTCGGGGTATCAAGGGAAACACGGAGGGTATCCTGGGGCTGGTCCCGCAGATCAACGAGAACGCGGCGGCGATCGCGGGGAGCCCGCTGCTTCTCCGGAGCATCGCCCTCCTGAACCAACAGGCGGCGGCCTCCTCGCTGCCAGTGCCCCCCGCGGCGCCAGGCATCGTCGACCAGCTGCCGTTGCCGGATGTTGTGGGAGCGCTGCCGTTGCAGGATGCCGTTCCCCCCGCTCTACCGGTCCTGCCGCTGCCGACGGGCGGTCTGCTGCAGTCATCCGGATCCGATACCGGCAACCTTCTGGGTGCATTGCGGTAGCCCCAACCCCAGGAGGGTCCGGGCCAGGACCCTCCTGGGGTAGCTCACCAAGGAGGTCCGGGGCCACGGCCCAGGACCTTACTTCTCCAGTATCCGGAACGAAGCGGTGATCTGGTCGAAGGTGGGAGCGGCGGCGGGGAACTGCTCAGTAGGCAGTGCCTGGAAGACGAGAGTGAACAAGGTCTGTCCGTTGAACACGAAGAAGTGGGAGTGCACGCCACGCTGTCCGGTGCCGGGATCTTGGAACGAGTAGAAGTAGAAGTACCCCGGCAGGCCTGCGAGCTCGATCGGCTGCGGTTCGGCGAGCAACTCCACCGACTCGTTCGCCATCACGATCTGATCGGTCAACTGTCTGGCTGCTGGAAGCTCCTGGAGACCTACCGCGACGTCGAGTTCCGCGACGCGCACCAGGAGGGAGACCTGCTGGTCCCGCGCCGCGACCAGCGCGACCTGGGGATCCGCGACTTGCAGCCGCTGCCAGCCCGCTGGGTAGGAGACCGCGAAACCGGCCTCCGGGCTGCGGAACTCGGTGAGGCCGGGTGGCGTGTCGGGATCGCGGACGGCGGTAGCCGGTGTCTCATCCGGGGTCAGCAACCGTTGCCCGGCTACCGACGCGAACACGGCGAGGCCAGCGGCCACCGGCACCACGACGACGACCGCGAGCACCCGCTTCCGCCTCGTGGAGCTGAACAGATTCCGGACCCCTCGCGGTCCCGTACCAGTCATTTTCCCGCTTCCCTCAGCTCGTCATCAAGTGTAAAGTCGACCCCGTTTAAACCTATCGGTACTGGATCCTCCCACGGGGAACCGGAGGCATGGAGGGCAATATGCTACTGGCGACCCACGAGTTCGGCGAGACCCACCTCGGCGGTTGGTGGGCGGGCCTGATCATCGGCTTCATACTGGTGGTGGCCGTCGTGATAGTCGTGGGTGTGCTCCTGGCGCTGGCGTCTCGGATCGGCGCACAGGCACGCGAAGCGGTTCAGGCGCTGGAGGTGGCACGGTCGACCACGGGGCCGATCGAGGAACTGAAGCGCACCGACTCCACGCTACAGAGCATCCTCCGGGGTGCTCAGAGCGCTCGACAAGCATTAGGAGGATAGATGGCTCTCGCTCTCTCCACTTCTCAGACCACGCTCTGGCAGGTTTCCCTCGGCATCGGCGGGGTCGTGATCGCAGTCGTGATCGCCCTTCTCACCCTGCTCCTCTACTTCGTCAACGCCATCGGAGCCGGCTCACAGCAACTGCTGGGTGTGGCAGGACAGGTTGCCGGCAACACCGCCGGCATCAAGGTCGCGTTGAAGGTGGCGGAAACCTTGGACGAGGTCACGTACGAGGCAGGCCGCCATGCTCGACTGCTCGGGGTTGGGGCGTGATGAGTACTCAACTGCTGGTCATCATCACCGTCGTCGAGATCGTCGCCCTGGTGGCGGTACTCGCGTTGTATCTCATTGTGCTCACTCGCCGGCTGCACTCCGTCGCTCATACCCTCGATCAGGTGGCCGGCGGGGTGACGTCGGTCCGGGGGGACGTGGCCCTGGTCGGCGCCGGTGCTGCGATCCTGAACCGGAAGCTGGACACGATCGCCAACGCGTTGCCGGCAATTGCCGAGAAGGCCGAAGCTCTCGCTGGACAGCGCAGTTGATGAACTCACAACTTTTGCAGGACCAACGTAGGACAAGGAGGCGACAGTGACGCTGTGGTGGATCGGTAATGCGATCTTCGTTCTGGTGGTCATCCCTGTCGTGGTGGTGCTCCTGCATCGACTGGTGAAGCCTGTCGTCGCCATCGAAAGGCACGTCAACGTCATCCATGACAATGCGGGAGCTATCGTCGTCGCACTCGACGGCGTGAAGGCGCTGATCACCACTCGCGACCTCGTGAAGCGCGTGGGCGGCGGCCTCACACGGTACGTCACCGCGGTCGACCGGATCTTGTGAGGAGCGAATCACCGTGCCGTTTGCTGCTGTGGTCACGATCATCGGCGCACTGCTCACCGTAGTCGTGCTGGCCGCCTATCTGATCCGCGTGGCGCTGATGCTCCGCCGCGTCGACCGCAAACTCGGAGAGATCAACAGCGGCCTCGGGGCGGTCGTGGAGAAGACCGAGCCGATCGGTGCGGTCGTCGGTGAGATCAACGATGACCTCGCCGGGGTGGACAGTGCGTTGCAGGACGTGCTGACCAAGGAGCGGTCACCGTTGCCCCCGCCATGGGTGGTCGCGATGCCGAACTCGGGCGCGCGGCGATCGGGTGCCGCGCCGTCGCCGGCGCGTCGCGGCGGCACGGCGACGATCCAGAGCAGGGCTGACACGGCGGACGAGGTCGACGGCTCGGACGTGGTGTGGGGGGTCAAGGAGACGATGGGGTCCGGCGGGCTCGCGAAGCGGTTCGCGCTCATCGCGGGCCTCATCTATGTGGCGATCGGGGTGATCGGATTCTTCCCGACCGGGTTCAACAATCCCACGGAGAACACCGGCGAGGCACTGTTCGGGATCTTCGCCATCACCCCGGCGCACAATGTCGTGCACCTCGGTGTCGGTGCGTTGTGGCTCGTCGCGGCTTTCCTGCTCACCCGTCCCGCCGCGGAGGGTACGAACTTCGCCATCGGCGGGTTCTACGTACTGGCCGCCGTATTGGGGTATTTCGGGATCCTTGATCTGTTGGCCGTCCACAGCGGTTTCGGCGATCCGGACTTCTACCTCCACCTCATCACCGGCGTGATCTCGTTGCTCTTCGGAGGTCTTCTCGGGTCCCGCGATCGGGAGTCGGAAGCGGCGCACGCCAGGGTCTGAGGCATACGCTGCAGCGTGGCTGAACCGAAGAGTCGGGGCCCGACTTCGCGCAGGCGGAGTCGGGCCCCGACGTCGTGGCCACGACGATCTCTCACCGGGACGGCAGCGACCGAGTGTGCTCAGGCTGTCGATGTGGGGACCACCAACCGTCCGCCGTCGTAGGATAAGCCGACGATGGCAC
Organism: Actinomycetota bacterium; assembly: GCA_030856045.1. Taxonomy (GTDB): domain Bacteria; phylum Actinomycetota; class Actinomycetes; order Mycobacteriales; family Pseudonocardiaceae; genus JALYQB01. The sequence continues at coordinate 2,856 of JALYQB010000733.1, read as the reverse complement.
CAAGCCGAGGGGGCGAAACCGCCACTCACGGTGCCGACCCGGTAGGCAGGCGCGGGGACAGGAGGCCGTGGTGGCGCTCGTGGTCCAGAAGTACGGCGGGTCGTCGGTGCAGAACGCTGAGCGGATCACCAAGGTCGCGGACCGGATCGTGGAGACGGCGCACGACGGCAACGAGGTCGTCGTGGTGGTCTCGGCAATGGGGGACAGCTCCGACGAGCTGCTCGATCTGGCGAACTCCGTGTCACCGGATCCGCACGAGCGCGAGCTGGACATGCTGCTCACCGCGGGCGAGCGCATCTCGAACGCACTGGTGGCGATGGCGGTGCACGCGAAAGGCGTCGATGCCCGGTCGTTCACCGGCTCGCAGGCCGGGGTGATCACCACCTCCGTGCACGGGAAGGCGCGGATCATCGACGTCACGCCGAGCCGCGTGCGCGACGCGCTCGACGAGGGTGCCGTCGCACTCGTCGCCGGCTTCCAGGGCGTCGCGCAGGACACCCGCGACGTCACCACGCTGGGCCGCGGCGGCTCGGACGTCACGGCCGTGGCGCTCGCGGCGGCGCTCAAGGCGGATGTCTGCGAGATCTACACCGACGTGGACGGGGTCTACACCGCGGACCCCCGCATCGTGCCGAACGCGAAGAAGCTCGACACGGTCACCCACGAGGAGATGCTGGAGATGGCGGCGTGCGGCGCGAAGGTGCTGATGCTGCGCTGCGTCGAGTACGCCCGGCGCAACAACGTCATGATCCACGTGCGCTCGTCCTACAGCGAGAAGCCCGGGACCATCGTGTCAGGATCAGTGGAGGACCTCACCGTGGAACAGGCCATGCTCACCGGCGTCGCACACGACCGCTCCGAGGCGAAGATCACCGTGACCGGGGTGCCCGACGAGCGGGGCAAGGCTGCGCAGATCTTCCGCGTGGTGGCTGACGCGGACCTGAACATCGACATGGTGCTGCAGAACATCTCGCACCTCGACACGGGCCGCACCGACGTCACCTTCACACTGCCGAAGTCGGACGGGCAGCGGGGGGTGAGCGCGCTGAAGGCGGCGCAGCCCGCGATCGGCTTCACCGACGTGCTCTACGACGATCACGTCGGCAAGGTCTCCCTCATCGGCGCGGGGATGCGCAGCCATCCGGGCGTCACGGCCTCCTTCTGCGAGGCGCTCGCCGATGCCGGCGTCAACATCGAGATCATCAATACGTCGGAGATCCGCATCTCGGTGCTGGTCCGCGAGGAGCAGCTGGACACCGCGGTGCGCGCGATCCACGAGGCGTTCAACCTCGGCGGCGACGAAACGGCCGTGATCTACGCGGGGAGTGGGCGATGAACGTGGGTGCGGGTGTCCAGCAGGTAGGGCCCACGCTGGCCATCGTCGGTGCCACCGGTGCGGTCGGCACCGTCATGATCGACATCATCAACCGCCGCGAGTCAGTGCCGTGGGGCGAGATCCGGCTGGTCGCGTCGGCCCGCTCGACGGGCAAGAAGATCACCGTGCGCGGCGTGGAGCGCACCGTGGTGGAACTGGCTCCCGAGGCGTTCGGGGGCGTGGACATCGCGATGTTCGATGTGCCCGACGCCGTGTCGGCCGAGTGGGCGCCGGTGGCCGCCTCGCGGGGCGCGATCGTGGTCGACAACTCCGGCGCGTTCCGGATGGACCCCGAGGTGCCCCTGGTGGTGCCGGAGGTCAACGCGGCAGCCGTCGGCGAGCGTCCGAAGGGCATCATCGCCAACCCCAACTGCACGACGCTGTCGATGATGGCCGCGCTCGGGGCGCTGCACCACGAGTTCGGGCTCACCGAGTTGGTCGTCGCGAGCTACCAGGCGGCGTCGGGGGCGGGCCAGGAGGGCATCGATCGACTGTACGCGGAGCTCTCCGCGGTGGCGGGCAAGGGCGTGGGCGTGCGCGCAGGCGACGTGACCGAGGCGCTGTCCGCCGCGGGCCTGCCCGCCGAGTCCCCGTTCCCCGCGCCGCTGGCCATGAACGTCGTGCCCTGGGCCGGGTCACTGAAGGAGGACGGCTGGGCCTCTGAGGAGCTCAAGGTCCGCAACGAGTCCCGCAAGATCCTCGGCATCCCGGACCTCAAGGTCTCCGCGACGTGCGTGCGGGTTCCGGTCGTGACGACCCACGCGCTGGCGGTGCACGCGACGTTTACCCGTGAGGTCACGGTCGAGGCAGCCCGGAAGGTGTTCGAGGGCCAGCCGACTGTCGTGCTGCAGGACGACCCCGCCGCGGGCGTGTGGCCGACGCCGGCCGCCGTCGTGGGCGGCGACCCCACCTACGTGGGCCGCATCCGCCAGGCGCTCGATTTTCCCAACACGCTCGACTTCTTCGTGTGCGGGGACAATCTGCGCAAGGGCGCCGCGCTCAACACCTACGAGATCGCGGAGACGCTGGTCTCCTGACGCCGCGCCGGGACCGCGACATGGATGCTGGTCGCGGTGCCGGGCGCGGTCAGCGCAGTTCGTGGGTGCCGTCGGGAAGCTTGCGGGACAGGCCCCGGCGCGCGAGGTATTCCATCAGCGGGACGGCGACGCGTCGTGTCGTGCTCAGCGCCTGCCGGGCCTGACTGAGCGTGAACGGCGCGAGCAGCCCCGCCAGCCGTTCGGTTGCCTCGACGTCCGCGCCCGGCAGCAGGTAGACTCCGTCGGCGATCTTGAGCAGCTCCTCGGCGCGGGCCGCGGCGGCGAGCTGCCTGGTGCCGAGGCCGAGCTCGGCGAGTCGGTTCGCCTCCGGCGCGGCGAAGGGTCGTTCGGCCAGTTCGGCGCGGACGGTCTCCACCGCCAGGCGCACCGCCGCGGGCAGCTCCGCGCGGCGTCCCTCGGCATGCACCCGGCCCTCCCGCACGG
>JALYQB010000725.1 GCA_030856045.1 Actinomycetota bacterium | reverse complement strand
CTCGTCAGGATCATCTGCGACGACTACGATCTCACGTGGAGCGAGGAGGGCCGATGAGTCGCTGGGAAGGTGTTCTGATCGACGCTGAGGAGTCGGTCGACGCTGTCGCGCGCGTCATCGAGGAGATCATCGGTGCCAGCTTCACCCTCGATGAGGACGGAGACCTGGCCACCTCGTTCGGCCGTACTGCAAGCGCTTGCACACCGCGACGTGCACACCGCCGCTTGACGGCTGCTCCGGAACCCGTTGTAGGTCATCAGGGCGCCAGCCCGCATGGTACTGATCTATTGTCAGACCCCTCGGGCACAGTGGCGCCATGGCTGACTGGCAACGGTTCTGTGTCGACGCCCCGGAACTCTCCGCGGAGGTCCGACGGCGCTTCGACGCGCATGGGCACAAGACCATGGCGACGCTGCGCCGCGACGGCGCCCCACGGGTCAGCGGCACGGAGATCACCTTCCGCGCCGGGCAACTGTGGCTCGGGGGCATGCCCGGCTCGCTGAAGTGCCGGGACCTGCACCGGGACCCCCGGGTGGCAGTGCACAGCGGATCCGACGAGCCCGATGTGTGGACCGGCGATGCGAAGGTCGCGGGGCTCGCGGTGGAGGTGACCGACGAGGACGTCCTCGCCAGCTTCGCCGAGGACACGCCGCCGGGCCGCTTCCACCTGTTCCGGCTGGATCTGACCGAAGTCGTGCTTGTACGGCTCGGCGAACCGGCAGATCACCTCGTCATCGAGTCCTGGCATGAGGGACGCGGGCTGCGGCGCGTCGAGCGCCGGTAAAGCCCCTCGGTCTACGGCAGGGCGGCGTACACGTGCGCAATTGCCTCGGCGACCTCATCGGGGAAGGACCTGAAGGGGGTCGCGGCCACGGTCCGCTTGGTACCGCGGCCGGCGTGCTTCCAGGTCCCCACGACCTGGCCGTCGCTGACGATCGTCGGCCGGAACACGCCGTTGCCGCCGGGAACGATGCGGTCGGCGAACTCGGCGGGCACCGCGGCGCGGCGGTCCTGGTAGCCCAGGATGAACTCGTCGAACCCCGGCAGCAGGAAGACATCCCGCGCGCGGCGGCGGTGGGCGTCGAGCAACTCGGGGGTCTGCGGGTCCATGAAGTGCTCGACGCCGTCGACGTCGAGGCGGGCGAGCCGCGGCCGGGCGAGCGCGAGCCCGGCTCGAACGTCGGCCGCGACGAAGTTCGTCCACCTCGTGAAGTCCTTGACGGTCGCGGGGCCGTGACTGCGGAAGTAGCGCCAGGCCAACTCGCCGAGCGCCTCCTCGCGCTCCGGGCACCGCGGGTGCGGGATCCACTCGTCGACGAGCACGACCCGCTGCTCGCCGTCGCGCACCGGGCCGAAGCACAGGGTTCCGGTCTGCGCCAGGTGCCACAGCATGTGGTAGCCACGCTGCCCCGCCGTGACGAGTCCGCCCTCGTTCCACACGGCGAGCAGGTCCTCGCGCCGCAACAGGTGCCCGCCCGCCAGCGCCTGCACAGCCAGCTGCCGGGCGTGCTCGAGCAGGGACATATCGAGGCCGAGCTGGGCGCGGCGCCCGGCGGCACTCGCCACCACGCGCGGAGCCCCGAAGTTCAGCATCCAGGGAAGGTCCTCGGCCACGACGAGGTGAAGGGTGCCGCGCAGGGGCCATGACTTGACGATCTCGCCGGCATCGAGGGCGGCCTCGACGCCCTGGCGGTTACCCGACGCGGTGCGCAGTGCGACCGAGGTGAGTGCGCCGTTGTAGTCCTGCGCCTGCAGGGCGGTCAGCCAGCGGACGGCCTCGGTCGCGGTGGCCGAGCCTGGACATGCGATGCGCAGCGCCACAAGCCTGAGCAGAGCGATCTCGTGCAGTGTCGTCATGGCTGCGCCAAAGCCCGGGTGACGGCGTCCCGGATCCGGGCATGCAGGGCGCGCAGATCTGTTCGCTCGGTGCGCACCTCCACCACCCGCAGCCCGGGGCGCGGGGCGAGGGCCGCCGGCAGGTCGGCGAGGGACGCCCGGACGTGCTCGACGTGGTGCGCCGCGCACAGTGCCGCGAGGTCGGTGCCGTGTGGGGTGCCGAAGACCCGGTCGAACGCGGCCGCGTGCTCCGGGCTGCCCTGCTCGAGCAACCCGAAGATGCCACCGCCGTCGTCGTTGGCCACCACGATCGTCAGGTCCGGCCTCGGCTCCCCGGGCCCGATGAGCAACCCGTTCGCGTCGTGCAGGAACGTCAGGTCCC
>JALYQB010000718.1 GCA_030856045.1 Actinomycetota bacterium | reverse complement strand
GGACTGCGCGACCGCGACGAGTCCGCCGTCCTCGCCGCGCTGAGCCGAGCCCGTGGCACACAGCCCACCGTCGAGGAGCTCCGTTCCGCCGTCCGCGCCGGAGAGGAGATCGCGGTGCTGGCGCCGCTGCGCCGACGACGCCGCGCGGACCTGCACCGCCTCGACGTCGCCGCGGTCCGCGCCGACTACGCGCTACGCAACACCCGGGTGCTGGCCCGGCGAGCGCTCGCCGCGCTGCGCGAGGGCGACGTGCTGTCCGCCGCGCTGCCCGAGCGGCTCGACGAGCTCGCGGCCGCCACCGACCTGCTGCGTGACGAGCTGGACCGCGGTGTCGAGCCCGACGGCGCCCGCGCGGCTCTGCTCACCGCGGCTGCGGGCTGCGGCGCCCCGTTGCTCGCGGGCGCGGAGTTCTCCGGCCGTGTCGTCGTGGCGCAGCTCCGCTCGGTGCTGCTCGACCTGCTCCAGGCCACCGGAACGCCGCGGGCGGACGCGGCCGCCGCCCTGCCGCGGCTCTCACCTTCCTGACGCCGGAACTGTCGGTGCCCCCGGGCATCCTCCGCGGTGGGGAGGTACTGACATGACCACTGGGGACAGGACATGGATCGACGCGATCGACGCCCGGCTCGCCGCCGGCGCCACTGTAGAGCTGCCGGGGGAGGTGGCCGACGGACCGGTAGCGGTCGATCGGGTCGCGTGGGGCGAGCTGTGGCCGTTCGACGGCGTGCTGGACACCATCACGCGCGCCGAGGTCGCCGCCGTCGCGCGCAGCCGGGACTGGCCCGCGCTGCTGCGGGCAGTCTGCGTGTGGGGCCACGGGGCCGCGGGCTACGGGCCCTTCCGGGTGCGGCGGCTGCTCGGCGACCGCGACGTGGGCGCGAAGCTCGACGCGGCGGTCACCGTGCTGCGCGGGGACGGCGCGGTCGGAGCCTATGCGGCGATGCTCACCGGGGACGCGCGGATCCCAGGATTCGGTCCGGCGTTCTTCACGAAGTTCCTCGCGTTCTCACACCCGGTGGTGGGCATCGCGAACGGTCACCGGGCGCTGGTAGTCGACCGGGCGGTCGCGCGGACGATGGTGGAGGCCACCGCGGCGGTGCTGTGCGCTGCCGTGCTGACTCCCGACGGGTCCGACGGGGTCGAGCCGTGGCCCGCTGCACTGCCGCTGTGGCGCGACCCGTGGCCGGCGCACCGCTACGCCGTCTACCTCGACTGGGCCGCGGCGGTGGCGGAACGGACCGGTCGCACGCCAGAGGGGTTAGAGATCGGCGCGGCCGAGCTGGGCCGCCGCCTGCTGCGCCCGACGGCGGTGGGGACGTGACCATCCCTCACACCGGATCGTCTTGTCTTGTCAACGCCCGCTGGTGACGACCTTGAGTTCACCGATCCTGATCAGCTCGTCGACGTGCTGTGCGACGTGACTGACGGCGACCCTGTCGCGGATAAGGATCCCGCATTCGAGATTGCGTTCCATCGCGCTGTTCGTGACGTTGGCGCTGCCCACCAGTGCCACTGTTCGGTCCACGACGAGGACCTTGGCGTGAAGCGACGCGCCCACGGCCCGTCTGTCAGCAGGCCAGTGCAGTCGACGAGCGCGTACATGGCCGAATGCGGTCCCGGGGCCGCGGAAGTTGGGATTGTCGGCTGTTCGCTCGGCGACGAGGGTGATGCTCACTCCGCGACCGTCGGCTCGTTCCAGTGCGCCTGCGAGCAGCGGCTCGTCGTGCATTGCATAGGCGGCGAGAAGAATTTCCGACGCAGCGGCATCGACGAGGTCCACCACGGTGGCCGATGTCAACCGGCTGGTCTTCACACTCGACGCCGGTCCGCTCCAGACCACGTCGACCGATGGCCGCTGCGTTCGCCTGGCCCGCAGTACCCCCAGCAGCACGCCTGCGGCGAAGGACGCTGATGTGGCCGACGTTGCGGCCAGCACTGCGTCACAGGCTGCTCTCACCACCGGAGACGATGCGCGAGCCCGGAAGCTTGCCAGTCCGTTGTCGCCGGCGTCGAGCGCGAGCACCAGTTCGGCCACGTCGCGGTCGGGAAGCTGAGCAATAGCGCGGACGACGTGGTCGCATGACTCCTCCCTCATCGCAAGAACGCCAGACCGTCACCCGTGACATCAACCAGTACCGCGCGGTCCAACCATCGGTTGTTGTTCTCGCAGCTGGTCTCGGACACGAACAGGCACGCGTGGCACGCGGCGGCGTGCAGCGTGCGGCTGTCGGTGAGGGGCACGTGCTCCGCGCACAGCGGGTCCGAGGAGCACCGCTCGGCGTCGCGCATGGCATCGTCGAGCAGGCGCGTCAGATGCCTACTCTCACCCAGCGCTACCAACCCCCCCAGCGTTCCCTCGCTGTCACTGGCGGCGGTTGACAGCAGTAGGCCGGCGGTCCGTGCGCCCGGTCGTCCGATGTAGAGCCGCTCGCGGATGCTCGCCGAGGAATAACCGCACTCGAGCGACACCTGGCGGATGAGCAGGTGGCTCAGGGTGTGCAGGAGAAGCGTCCGGGCGACCGGGAAGGCAGGGCAACGTCAAGATCACTCTATGTTCTACATCTGTAGCGGAAAGTAACCATCGCTAGCAGGCTACATTTCAGTGAGAACGTACTCTGAGCAGGGCATTCGGGCGCCGCGGTATTCCACAGCT
>JALYQB010000699.1 GCA_030856045.1 Actinomycetota bacterium | reverse complement strand
AGCATGCTCGAGATCAGAGCATCGTCCTGATCCACGGCGTTGTCGAGCCGTGCGGCCAGCCGGCTCGATGCGGATTCGTCGATGAGTAGCTTCGCTGCCGCCGATGTCTCGATGTAGAGGATCACCGGTCGTCGCGGAGCTCGTCCAGCACGTCCTGGATCGGCTCGTGGATCCGGGTCCGCCGCAGTTCGGCGAACCCCCCGCGGACCGTGGCCCGCCGGGTCCACAGCGACGCATTTGCCGCTCGCGGTGGCGGCACGAGGACGGCGACGACCTCACCGTTGTTGGTGACGTACACCGTCTCCCCGGCCTGCACGTCACGGAGCACGCCGCTGCTGTTGTTGCGCAGCTCCCGATGCGGAATCGTCCTCGGCATCGTTCTACCTCCGTAGCAACCGTAGCGCTTGGCAAGCGGCGTTCGCCACCGTGCCTTGCGAGACGTTCGTCGCCCAGTTCGCGGTGCCCTCACCCACCCGGCGAGGACCTCGACGCCCACCCCGGCCATCGGGTGCCAGCGATCGGCACCGGCACCGGCTACAACGTTGCCCTGCTTTGTCATGTGCTCGGTGTGAGACGGTGACCACCATCGACGTTCACCCCGATCTGGTAACTAATCGAGCCACACCCACTGCCGCGCACCCGACCCGGTGGGACAACAGCGGCGTGTTCCCGCCGGTACCGATCTTCAGTACGTTCTTCCGTTCCATCGCTGTGGAAGTAAAGCAGTCCTGAGACAGCCACCGCGCTCACCAGGACCACCAGGCACTGCCGATGACGATCGCCCGCATCGACAACGAACTACCGGGTTCGATGTCCACCGGTTTCGGGTTCTCTCCCACGCTGTGATGATCATCCCGCTCGATGCTGTCACCGCGTTGCTGTGCCGTCGCATGCTCGCCACGGCGACCGAGGACGACGAGCTACCCCCGGACCATGACGGCACGGGGACGCACCTTGGTGCGGGCGAACACCGGCTGGCCGCCGCTGAACCGCGGGTCGAGCACCACCTCGGCGTCGCTGCGAGCGTAGGACCACAGGAGTAAGCGCAGCGCGGCAAGGCCCGCTGCCCGTCCCGCACCGGCGTGCCACGTTCCGAAAAATCGTGCGCCAGGCGCTCGGGTGACCCGGTCGATCTCGACGCCGGAGAGCCCGGACAGCGCGAACCCCCGCAATACCTGGGCTTCGGCGACGGCAGCGTGCAGCAGCTCGCGCTCCCTCCAGCCGCCCAATGTCGACGGGGCGATCTGCAATGGCGCCCGGCATCGGCGGTCGTCAAGCGGCGAGCCGAACCTGACATCATGGTGCTCTGCCACGCCCACCTCCTCCGGTCCCGCGCAGCGTCCTGTGTCCGTCAGCCGGCATTCGCGTGACCGATGTGTTCGGCCACGTCGCCGACCGGGACCCGGGCCTGCTCGCCTGTCGTCATGTCGCGGACGGTGACCTCGCCAGCGGCGTGTTCCTCGGCCCCGTAGATCACGCTATAGCGGGCACCCTGGTCCGCGGCCCATCTGAGTTGTTTCGAGAGCTTCCTACTGGCCCCCAAGTAGGTGCCGGTGCGCCACCCCGCGTCACGAAGATCGCTGGCGACGCGGAGCAGCTCGGGAGTGGGCTCGTCGATGACGGTGATCGCGACGTCGAGCGCGTCGGACGTCTGTTCGCCCTGCGCGGTGAGCGCGAGAATCCGCTCGATCCCGAGCGAGCCGCCGCACGCGGGCAGGTCCGGGCCGCCGAGGGACTCGACGAGACGGTCGTAACGCCCACCCGAGGCGATCGAACCCGCCATCCCGGGGGCGACCACCTCCCAGATGAGGCCCGTGTAGTAGTCCAGGCCTCGCACGAGACGGGGGGTGAACGCGATGCGGCGCTCGCCGATCCGGCCGGCCACCAGCGCGAGCACCTGGTCGATCTCGGCGAGGCCCGCCCTGCCCTGCTCGGAGTTCTCCAGCGCCGTGCGCATCCGCTGCACGGAATCCTCCGCGATCAGGTCCTCCACCAACGACTTCGCGGTGGCCGAGTCGAGGCCGCGCTGCGCCAGCTCGGTCGTCACCTCC
>JALYQB010000673.1 GCA_030856045.1 Actinomycetota bacterium | reverse complement strand
GCAGGTTGCTCCCATCACGCCGTCGGAGACCGAGGAGCAGGCCCCGGAACCGGAGCCCGAACCCGAGCCGACGCCCACCCCGGAACCCGAGCCGGAGCCGACGCCCCCACCCTCACCGGTCACGCCGTCCCCGAGCGCGGAGCCGGAACCGACGCCGACCCCGACAAGCGGGACCGAACCGCCCACGACGACGCCCTCGCTCCCGGAACCGACCATCGAACCCACAACGCCATGAACCGCGCGTGTCCGCCGATCCGGTAGCGCGTGTCGGCCGATCCGGTGGCGCGTGTCGGCCCCTCAGAGATGGCGCACGATCCGGGCCGGGTTGCCGACGGCGATGACCCCGGCCGGGAGGTCCCTCGTCACGATCGCGCCGGCGCCCACCACGGTGTCCGCCCCGATGGTCACGCCGGGCAGCACGATCGCGCCACCGCCGAGCCACACGTTGTCCCCGAGCGTGATGGGTTCAGCGGCCTCCCACTTGTCGCGCCGCCGGCTCGGCTCGACCGGGTGGGTCGCGGTGAGGAGCTCGACGTTTGGGCCGAGCTGCACGTCGTCGCCGATGGTGATGCGTCCGACGTCCAGCAGCACGAGGCCCCAGTTCGCGAAGGTCCGCGCGCCGATCGTCGTCTGGTAGCCGTAGTCGCATTGCAGCGGCGGGCGGATGACGGTGTCCTCGCCGACCGCGGCGAGCAGCTCCCGCAGCAGCGCGGCGCGGCCCTCGGGGTCGTCGGGCGGGCTGGCGTTGTACCGCTGCAGGAGTCGCGCGGCGCGTAACCCGGCGGCGGCGATCTCCGGGTCGTCGGCGAGGTAGGGCTCCCCGGCGAGCATCCGCTGCTTCGGCGTCGTCATGGTCGCCAGGTCACGGCACCCGCGAGCCATGCCGCTGCCCGCGACCGTGGCCGCCGATCAGCGCCCGCGGCCGGATCTGGGAAGTCGGCACTCTTTTCGACCGTGATGCCTTATCAGGTATCACGCTCTGCGACGCACCTCACTCGGACGTGATGGCAGCCGCAGAGCGGACCACACCGTCCCCACGGCGAGCGCAGTTCGGGAACCGGTCGCGCACCTATGACCGTCGCGCAGTTCGGCGCCGGGCAGAACAGCGGGTCGCCCGGAGCTGCGCCCGGCAGATCAGCGAGCCGCTCGGAGGATCACCCGGAGGATGATCGGTCGGTGGTGGCGATACCGCGCAACGGCACTACCGTTCGCGAGACTCTGGCGACGAGGAGAGGGGCCGGTCATGAGAGGTACGCCGCGGGCACCGAACCGGCGGCTCGTCGATGCCCGGCGTCGGCGGTGCCTCACGCAAGATCAGGTTTCGGAGCTCGCGCGGGCGTCGGTTTCCGCCGTGGCGACGACCCACTGGATACGGTGGTGATGGATCAGGTCGACGGGCAAGGGAGCAGCGACGTGGATCGGCAGGCGTTCCTCCGTGCGGTGCTGGGCATCTCTACGGGCACCGCGTCCGGTGACCTCCGCCGTGAGCTGCACAGCGGGGTCGGCTTCCTCGCGGACATGGCCCGGCAGGCGGTCGACCGCGGTCACCTCGAAGACGGGCTCAGCCTGGTCGAACTCGCTCAGGTCCGGCAGGACCGGCTCACCCCCACAGTGCGGACCATGCTGTCCACCGTCCGCGCCCGCGTGCTCGCCGCGCACCACCGTCCCGGCGACGCGCTGGGCGCCGTGTCAGCAGCCGAGGACCCCAGAGTGGATCACCTACTTCACCGGTCCGCACCTGGCGGCCGATGCCGGGCACGCACTGCATGACGTGGCGGTCGGGGGTCAGCTCGTCACCGAGGCCACCGACAGGCTACGCGCGGCCGTGGTGGGCTACCCCCCGTCGGCGGTGCGCTCCTGCGCGCTCGCATACGGCAAGCTCATCCCGCCGGGGGTCGGCGCTAACCTCCCGGCGTGGGAACGAGCACGAGAAGCCCTGCCCGGGCTGCGGCGAAACGGGGCGAGGATGACTGCGGCTCTGACCTACAGCACCGCTGAACGGTGCCCTACGTGTGACGGCCGGGCGATCCTCACCGAGGCCCAAGCGGACCGCCTCGCAGCCGCCACGTCCGGCAGGCTGGAGGCGTTCATCTGCCTCGAAGGGCTCGGGTGGCACGTCTGGCACCCGGCCTTCGAACTGCCGGGGACCCACGCCCGACCCTGACCCCCGTCAACGTCACTCAGGACGTCCATCTCGGCTCGCGTCGACGTGCTGAACCCCGCGAGGGTTACGCCCATCTGCGCGAGGCTCGCCGCCAGCCCGCCCAAAGATCGATCACAGAAGCAGCGCACACGTCGAGTTGACCGACGGACCGAAGTCGATACGGTCGTGAACCACGAGGACGAGAACTTCGTCCGGACCATCCATCGGCGCAGGTGAACCTGAGGTGCCTGCGGGACCGTTCACCACGGCATCGTGGTCGATGGCGCCGACACAGGGGACGGCGTCACGGTCCGCGATCTGGAGGTGAGCCCGACGACGTTCTTCGTCGACACCCACACCGCGGAGTGCGGCACCGGTGACGTCAGGGGCCAGAGGACCGCCCAGGCTCAGCCCGTCGTCGGCGATCTCCGGGTCGTCGGCGAGGTAGGGCTCCCCGGCGAGCATCCGCTGCCTGCGACCGTGGCAGCCGATCAGCGCCCGAGGCCGAATCTGGGAAGCCGACACTCTTTTCGACCGTGATGCCTAATGAGTCATCATAGGGGCCGCGTGATGACTTTCAGGCATCACGCTCTGCCACGCACCTCACCCTGGACGTGATGGCAGCCGCAGAGCGGACCAACCGTCCCAACGGGGAGCGCACGCCGCCCGGCTCCCAGAACAGGCCCGCGCCGGCACCGGTCACGGAGGAGGCGGTGCGTCGCCGCGCACTACGTCGCACGGCACCAGCTGACGCCTGCGGAGACGCTCGCGTGGAACCAGCGATGCCTCGACCTCGCCGACCGGCGCCTCGACCTGGACGCGAGCGGCAGCCGTTCCGTCCCGCTGGACGAACGTCGGCGCCGGGTGCTCGCCGAGGCCGCCCGGCTGGAGAAGGGGAAGATTCGAGGCCCCGATACCTGGTCCGTGGAGCGAGGAACGGGCGGCAAAGGGACGTGATACAGCGGTTATCACGTGGTCGGTGCTGCCGGGCTCCGGTGGCGGCTGCGGGACGTCGGAGCCGAGGCCGATGTTGGTGCTTCGGGCCCTGACTGCGGTGCGTTCGCCGTCGTGGGGCGCCACCGGTTCCAGCAGACCACCGCGATCAGCCGGTCCATCACCGCGGCCGCATTCGCCTGCCGGACCGGATGACAGCTCAGCGCCGCGGTCAGTACCACCACCGCCACCGGTCCGAACACCAGCAATGCCACCCCACCGAGCACCAGCAGCGGCAGCGGCGACAGCACCGCGGCGGCGACCCCGCCCGCCCCGGCGCCGAGCACCCCGGCCGCCTTCACCGCCCCGACCACCGTCATCGCGACCCGCCCCGGGCCGGAGCCGCGGCGCGCAGCGTGGCGCGCAGCGACCACGTCCGCCTGCCCAGCCGCAGGCCATACCTCAGCTGCCCCCATCGGGACAACCCGGCCTCGGCGAGCTCGGCGAGCTCACCGGCGAACTCCTCGCCGTAGCGACCCCTGTTCCTGGCTGGCAACACCCGAACCACCCCGCTCAGCAGGTGTCGCGCAGCCCGGCTCGGCACGACAGCCGTCGCCATGTCGAGATCACCCGCCGGATCGCTCTCGGCCGCGAGTTCGTCAAAGGTTGCGCGCAGGACTGCGGGTTCAACCCGAGCGGCGCCCAGCGTCTCGACGTTGTAGAGGGCGAAATCGAGGGCGTGGGCGAGGGCGCGAGCGCGAGCGAAGGCGTGGGCACGCTCGGTATAGGAGTGGCCTCGGGTGCTCACAGCGCACCGCCGCCGGCCGCGCCGGGGTTCAGCCGGGTGAGCAGCGCCGCGGGGGTATGGACCCGGGCCAAGGCGTTGACCGCGTACTGCACCCCATCGGGGGTGAGCCGGTAATAGCGCCGCCGCGGGCGACCTGCCCTCTTGGGGTCGGCGTCTTCCCAGCGGCTATCCAGCCACCCGCAGCGTTCCAGCCGGGCCAGGATGGGGTGGATCGTCCCCGACGGGAGCTCGGCGACCTGCCCAATCTCCAGCCCGTACATCTCCTGGGCCGGATCGGCGATCATCGCCCGCAGCACCAGCTGCGTCGGCAACGTCATCCGTGGACCCGCACTCTTACCCATGCAGCTACTCTACCTACCACCTAGGTAGAGAACAAGTGGGCATTGTCGGTGCGCGGCGCACCGTCCGGCCAATGAGCAATCTGCGGCGGACCCTGCCGGAGCTGACCGGGAACCACGGGTCGAACCCCGCGACACGTGGGGTGGTCGACGTCGGCGGGCTGGACGGGGACCTGTTCGACTAGCGGCCGTCGCCGTGCACCCCGGTGCTGTCCGGAGCCAGCTCGCCGCCCAGGGCCGCCCGCGCCCTGAAGCTCTACGCGTCGAGGTGCGCGGGAAGGCCGAACGCAGCGAACAGGTCGGTGTCCAGGAAGTTGTGGTGCCCGGTGATCCGGTCGCCCGAGATCTCGATGACCTGGAGGGCGAACGGCGCGTGGCCGCCG
>JALYQB010000694.1 GCA_030856045.1 Actinomycetota bacterium | reverse complement strand
TCCAGCAGCGCCTGGTCGACGTCCGCGCCACCGAAGCCAGGGTCCCCGCGCCACGCGAGCACCTCGAAGCCCGCGTCGCGACGTGCCACCACGCTGGCGTCCACCGTCCCCGCGCCGAGGTCGAGGACGGCCAGCGTGGTCGCGCGCGGGTCGAGGTGGCGCAGATGGAACAGCGCCGCGGCCACGGGCTCGGCCACCAGCACCACGCGGCGGGCGAGCCCGCGGGCGGCCTCTGCGAGGGTCGCGGTACGCACGCCGCCCCACTCGGCGGGGTGGGTGAGCACCAGGTCGTCGACGGGTGCGCCGCCCGCGACCCGGCGGGCCTCGGCGAGCACCCGGACCAGCACCGCGCGCACCACGGCCCGCACCGGCACGACCGCGTCACCGAGGAGCAGCTCACCCTCGTCGATCCGCCGCTTCGGGCTCGGCTCGTAGCGCGACGGGTCGATCGCGGCCTGCCGCTCGGCGTCGTGGCCGACGAACAGGGTGCCGTCCGGTGCCGCGCACACCGCCGAGGGCATCAGCGGCGCCCCATCGACCACCACGACCTGCGGCGTCGCCCCGTGCAGCGACACCGCGGCGCACGTGCTCGACGTGCCGAAGTCGATCGCGACCCGAAGCGTCATCGGGGCTGAGATGTCATCGGGGCGGAGATGTCATCGGGGTGGGGACCAGGCCACCTGCACGAGCTGCTGCCCGGCCTTGCGCCCGACGAGCACGCCCCGCCCCGGCGGCATCACCGACGGCTTCACGGTGCCCAGCAGCGGGCCCTCGTCGCGGTTGCCGCTCATCACGATGCCGGGGCTGGCCAGCTCACGCAGCCGCGCGAGCACCGGCTCGTACAGGGCGCGCCCGGCACCGCCCGAGCGCCGCGCGACGAGCAGGTGCAGCCCGACGTCCTTGGCCTGCGCCAGGAAGTCGAGCAGCGGGGCGAGCGGGTTGCCGCCCGCCGTGGCCACCATGTCGTAGTCGTCGACGATGACGAAGAACTCCGGCCCCGACCACCACGACCGCGTCTTGAGCTGCTGCTGCGTCACCCCCGGACCGGGGAGCCGCTCGCGGAGCTTTCCCGCCACGTCGGTGACGTACTGGGTCAGCTGCGGGGCCGAGACAGCGTAGCCTGCGACGTGGTCGCCCTCGAGCTGGCCGAGCAGGGTGCGCCGGTAGTCGACGAGGATCAGCCGGGCCTCCGCGCGGGTGTAACGCTCGGTGATCCCGGTCGCGATGAGGCGCAGCAGGTTCGTCTTGCCCGACTCGCCGTCGGCGAAGCAGACGAAGTGCGGCTCGGCGTCGAAGTCGAGGTACATCGGGGCGAGCGCGGCCTCGTTGAACGCGATGGGCACCAGCCGCGGCCGGGGCTGCGCCTCGGGACGCGGGAGGTCGGTGACTGCCAGCAGCTCCGGCAACAGCCGCACCTGCGGCGCGGTGCGCCCGCGCCACGCCCCCCGGACGCGGTCGACGGCGTCGGCCACGCCTGCGCCGACGTCCGCAGCGGAGACGGCGGCGTCGATGCGAGGCAGGGCGGCCAGGAAGTGCAGCTTGTCCCGGGACAGGCCGCGCCCCGGCAGGCCAGCGGGGACGTTGCGCGACATCGTCCGGTCCATCTCCGACTCCGACGGGTCCCCGAGCCGCAGCTCGAACCGGGCGCCGAGCAGATCCTTCAGTCCCGGCCGGATCTCCGCCCACCGGGTGGCGGTGACCATGACGTGCACGCCGTAGGACAGACCCTGGGTCGCGATGGTGACCAGCGGCATCTCGAGCGCGTCGAACTCGGTCCGGAACGAATGCCACCCGTCGAGCACCAGGAACACGTCGCCGAACAGGTCGTCGGGCACCTCACCGCGCCGCTTGCGCACCCGGAAGTCGGCCATCGAGTCGATGCCGAGCGCCCGGAAGCGCTTCTCCCGCTCGCCGATCAGGCCGCTCACCTCGGCGACCACCCGGCGCACCGTGTCCGGTTCCAGCCGCCCGGTCACCCCGCCGCAGTGCGGCAGTCCCGACAGCGACCCCAACGTCCCGCCGCCGAAGTCGAGCCCGAAGAACTGCAGCTCCTCCGCGGTGTGGGTCAGCGCGAGGGACATCAGCAACGTCCGCAGCACCGTGGACTTGCCGGACTGCGGGCCGCCGACGACCGCGACGTGGCCCGCGGCACCGGACAGGTCGGCCCACAGCAGGTCACGCCGCTGTTCGTAGGGCTTGTCGACGACCCCGACGGGCACCGCGAGCCGGCCGTTCCCGAAGTAGCCGACGGGGCAGAGCCCGCGGTCCTCGGTCACCGACAGCGGCGGCAGCAGCTGGTCGAGCGACGGTGGTTCGGTGAGCGGCGGCAGCCACACCTCGTGTGCGGGCGGGCCCTGCCCGACGGTGCGGTCGACGACGATGTCGAGGATGCTCGGCTCGGTCGCTTCCTCGGGCTCCGGCGCCGCGACGGCCTCGGTTCCCGGGTCGGGTGGCAGCTCCGGGAGCTCGACGTGCTCCGGGACGAACAGTCGCGGCCTGCGGTCCGAGGTCACCGGCGCGGACACCGACACCGCCGCCCCGGCGCCCGCGCGGTACGGACCGGACACGTAGGACGCCTTGAATCGCAGCATGGTGGCGGTGTCCAGCTTGAGGTACCCCGACCCTGGCACCCCCGGCAGCTCGTACGCGTCGGGCACCCCGAGCACCGAGCGTGACTCCGCGGCCGAGAACGTCTTCAGTCCGATCCGGTAGGACAGGTGCGAGTCGAGCCCTCGCAGCTTGCCCTCCTCCAGGCGCTGCGAGGCGAGCAGCAGGTGCATCTGCAGCGACCGGCCGAGCCGGCCGATCGCCACGAACAGGTCGATGAACTCGGGCTTCTGCGACAGCATCTCGGAGAACTCGTCGACGACGATGAACAGCGCCGGGAGCGGGTCGAGGTCCGCGCCGTTCTCCCGCGCCCGCTCGTAGTCCTTCACGTTGGCGAAGTTCCCCGCGCTCGCGAGCAGCTCCTGGCGCCGGTTCATCTCCCCCGCGATCGCGTCGCGCATCCGGTCGACCTGCGTGAGGTCGTCGGCCAGGTTGGTGATCACCGCGGAGACGTGCGGCGCCTCACCGAGCCCGAGGAACGTCGCGCCGCCCTTGAAGTCGACGAGCACGAAGTTCAGCGCCGCCGAGGAGTGCGTGGCGATCAGGCCCAGCACCAGGGTGCGCAGGAGCTCCGACTTGCCCGACCCGGTCGCCCCGATGCAGAGGCCGTGCGGCCCCATCCCGCCCTGCGCGGCCTCCTTGATGTCGAGCTCGACGGGTTGGCCCGCCTCGCCGACCCCGATGGGCACCCGCAGCCGGTCCCGTGCCGCGCGAGGCCGCCAGCCCTGGGTGGGATCGAAGATCCGCGGGTCCGCCTGCAGCCCCAGCAGCTCCAGCAGCCCGGCGTCGCCCAGCAGCGGCTCGGCGTCCTCGTCGGTGTCGCCCGAGGAGATCCGGTACGGGGCGAGCCTGCGGGCCAGCGCCTCCGCCTCCGCGACACTCAGCTCGTCGGGCACCCCGAACAGCTCCACGCCCGAACCGCTGCGGGCGCCCAGTCCGTCGCCGTCCACGACCAGCCGCAGCCCGCGCCGGGCGGTGAGGGCACCGAGCGACTCCGAGAGGTCGAGCAGCGTGACGCCCAGCAGGCCCTCCTCGAGGACGATCTCCTCCTCGAGGCTCACCTCGCCCTCGTCGATCACGATGACGATGTGCGGCTGGTCCACGGGCGGCGTCACGTTGCGCGAGAAGCGGGGCCGGTCCCGGAGCTGCTCGGCGAGGAGCTCCACCGCCCCGGCGAGCGAGGTCGCGAACAGCCGCCGGGCACCCAACCCGTCGACCAGGCTCGGGTGCGCCGCGTGCGGCAGCCACTTCACCCACTCCCATTCGGCCGCGGCGCGTCCGGAGGTGACGAGGGCGACGAGTACGTCGTCCGGGGAGTGCAGGGTCGCCAGCTGCGCGACGACCGCGCGGGCGAGGCCGCGGACCCTGGCGCGGTCCCCGCTGATCCCCACCGCCGCGAAGCTGCGCACGGACGTCGCCACGGGCAGGTCCGCCACGATCGAGTGCGTGCGGACGAACTGCCGCAGCGCGAGCGTGGTGATCGGTTCGAGCTCGTCGATGGGTCCGGTCTGCGGGGGCACCAGCCGCGTCGCGAGGCGCTGCGCGCCGCGCCCCACCCGCAGGTGGCAGAAGTCCTGGTCCACGATGCGCCGTTCCCACATCCGGCGCCCGCCCGCGATCGCCCACAGCGTCTGCGGGTCGGGGTGGCTCCACTCCAGCGAGGAGCGCTGCTCCTGCGCCGCGTCACGGGCGCGCCCCCGGAGCTGCCCGAGGTAACGCAGGTAGTCCTTGCGGTCCTCGTTCATCTCGGCCTTGCGCTGACCGCCGCTCTGGCCCCCGCCGCCGGCGACCATTCCGATCGTCGACATCACCATCATGATCGGGAACATGAGGAACAGCGGGTTGCGCGCCCCGTCCGACGTCAGGATGAACGCGACCATCCCGAGCGATGCCAGGATCATCACGAACGGCAGCAGCTTCTGCACGATGCTGCCGGGGATCAGCCGCGGGACCTCCGGCGGCGCCTCCAGGTGCACCTCGCCGCCGGGCATCGCGGGCGAGCCCGCGCGCGGCGCCCGCCGAAACTGGACCGTGCTCACCGGCTGCCCCTCTCCCCCGCCCGTCCCCCGCCCGGCGCGACGAGTCGGTGAACCCGGGCACCCCGGGTTCCGAGTCCGGTCATACTAGGGTCCACTCGTGACTCGGCCCACCCGTGAGTCGACGGAGCGGATCGGGAACACTACGCGGGCACGTGCGTGAAGGGGGACCGACGATGACGGCGACGCGGGACGCGATGGTCCGACCGCCCGCAGCGTTCAGCCGCGTCACCGTCGTCGCCCCGCACACCCGCATCGACGTGGCGCTCCCGTCCGACGTGGCGGTGGCGGATCTGCTGCCGATGCTGCTCGACATGGCGCGCGAGACCTCGCCCGACGGGGGCGTCGCGCACGGCGGGTGGTGCCTGGCGCGGCTCGGTGAGTCGGCGCTCGACCCGAGCCGCACGCTCGGGTCCGTCGGCATCCTCGACGGCGACCTGCTCCAGCTGCGCCGGCGGGTCGAAAACCCTCCGCCGCCGCTGTTCGACGACGTGGTCGACGCCATCGCGGGGTCCGCGCCCGGCAGTTTCCGGCCGTGGACGGCGGCCACCGCACGGCTGATGGGCCGCGTCGCCGGGGGCCTGGCGCTGGTCGCCGCGGCTGCCGCGCTGCTGCTCGC
>JALYQB010000620.1 GCA_030856045.1 Actinomycetota bacterium | reverse complement strand
GGCGAGGCCTATGACAACCCCATCACCGTCGGCTACGTCTACATCCTGAAGCTGGCCCACCTGGTCGACGACAAGATCCACGCCCGCTCGACGGGCCCGTACTCGATGATCACGCAACAGCCCCTGGGCGGCAAGGCCCAGTTCGGGGGCCAGCGCTTCGGGGAGATGGAAGTCTGGGCCCTCGAGGCCTACGGCTCGGCCTACTGCCTGCAGGAGCTGCTCACCATCAAATCCGACGACGTCCTCGGCCGGGTCAAGGTGTACGAGGCCATCGTCAAGGGCGAGAACATCCCGGAGCCCGGCATCCCCGAGAGCTTCAAGGTGCTCATCAAGGAGATGCAGGCGCTGTGCCTGAACGTCGAGGTGCTCAACACCGTGGGCGAGCAGATCGAGATGCGTGAGCTCGACGAGGACGTCTTCCGCACCGCCGAAGAACTGGGCATCGACCTCTCCCGCCCCGAGCGGGGGTCGGACGAGGAAGATGCCCGCCGCGCCGCCGAACGCGGCCTGTGAACACCCGTAGCTAACGAGAAGAAGAGGTACACGTGCTCGACGTCAACGACTTCGACCAGCTGCGCATCGGCCTGGCCACGGCGGACTCCATCCGCACCTGGTCGAACGGCGAGGTCAAGAAGCCCGAGACCATCAACTACCGCACGCTCAAGCCCGAGAAGGACGGGCTCTTCTGCGAGAAGATCTTCGGTCCGACCAAGGACTGGGAGTGCTACTGCGGCAAGTACAAGCGCGTCCGGTTCAAGGGCATCATCTGCGAGCGCTGCGGCGTGGAGGTCACGCGCGCCAAGGTGCGGCGTGAGCGGATGGGCCACATCGAGCTGGCCGCACCGGTCACGCACATCTGGTACTTCAAGGGCGTGCCGAGCCGGCTGGGTTACCTGCTCGACCTGGCACCCAAGGACCTCGAGAAGATCATCTACTTCGCGGCGTACGCGATCACCTCGGTCGACACCGAGACCCGACACAACGACCAGCCCACGCTGCAGAGCGAGATGGGCGTCGAGCGCAAGCGGGTCGAGAACAAGCGCGACGCCGACATCGAGGCGCGCGCGCAGAAGCTGGAGACCGACCTCGCCGAGCTGGAGGCGGAGGGTGCGAAGAGTGACGTCCGCCGCAAGGTGAAGGAGGGCGGCGAGCGTGAGATGCGCCAGCTGCGCGACCGTGCGCAGCGGGAGCTGGACCGCCTCGACGAGATCTGGGACACCTTCACCAAGCTCGCCGTCGGCCAGCTGATCGTCGACGAGCTGCTGTACCGGGAGCTCTACGACCGCTACGGCGACTACTTCACCGGCGCGATGGGTGCCGAGGCGATCCAGAAGCTGCTGGGGACCTTCGACATCGACGCGGAGGCCGAGAACCTGCGCGAGACGATCCGCTCGGGCAAGGGGCAGAAGAAGCTCCGTGCCCTCAAGCGGCTCAAGGTCGTCGCGGCGTTCCAGGCCACCCGCAACAACCCGCACGGCATGGTGCTGGACTGCGTCCCGGTGATCCCGCCGGACCTGCGCCCGATGGTGCAGCTCGACGGTGGCCGGTTCGCGACGTCGGACCTGAACGACCTGTACCGCCGGGTCATCAACCGCAACAACCGGCTGAAGCGGCTCATCGACCTCGGCGCGCCCGAGATCATCGTGAACAACGAGAAGCGGATGCTGCAGGAGGCCGTCGACGCGCTGTTCGACAACGGCCGCCGCGGCAGGCCGGTGACCGGGCCGGGCAACCGCCCGCTCAAGTCGCTGTCCGACCTGCTCAAGGGCAAACAGGGCCGGTTCCGGCAGAACCTGCTCGGCAAGCGCGTCGACTACTCGGGTCGCTCGGTCATCGTGGTCGGCCCGCAGCTGAAGCTGCACCAGTGCGGCCTGCCCAAGCAGATGGCGCTGGAGCTGTTCAAGCCGTTCGTGATGAAGCGGCTCGTGGACCTCAACCACGCGCAGAACATCAAGTCCGCGAAGCGGATGGTGGAGCGTCAGCGGGGCCAGGTGTGGGACGTCCTCGAAGAGGTCATCTCGCAGCACCCGGTGCTGCTGAACCGCGCGCCGACGCTGCACCGGCTGGGTATCCAGGCCTTCGAGCCGCAGCTGGTCGAGGGCAAGGCCATCCAGATCCACCCGCTCGTCTGCACCGCGTTCAACGCGGACTTCGACGGGGACCAGATGGCGGTGCACCTGCCGCTGTCCGCCGAGGCGCAGGCCGAGGCGCGGGTGCTGATGCTGTCGAGCAACAACATCCTGTCCCCGGCGTCGGGGCGGCCACTGGCCATGCCGAGCCTCGACCTGGTGACCGGGCTGTACCACCTGTGCCGCGAGATCGGCCCGGAGATCGCGGAGGGCAGCGAGGACGGGCACCTGAAGTCCTTCTCCTCGCCCGCCGAGGCGATCATGGCGCTGGACCGCGGCAGTATCGGGCTGCAGGGCCGGATCCGGATCAAGATGTCCGACGGGGTCCCGCAGGTGGGCGCGGAGCCGGAGGGTTGGGAGCCGGGTCGACCGTGGCTGGCCGAGACGACGATCGGGCGGGTGCTGTTCAACGACCTGCTGCCCGAGGACTACGCGTTCGTCAACGAGTCGATGCCGAAGAAGCGGCAGGCGGCGATCGTCAACGACCTCGCCGAGCGGTATCCGATGGTCACGGTGGCGCAGACCCTGGACAAGCTGAAGGAGGCGGGCTTCCACTGGGCGACCCGCTCCGGGGTCACCGTGGCGATCAGCGACGTGGTCGTCCCGGAGTCCAAGCAGGCCATCCTGGACAGCTACGAGAGCAAGGCCGACCAGGTCGAGAAGCGCTACCAGCGCGGTGTGCTCTCCTACAGCGAGCGCAACGCCGAGCTGGTGAAGATCTGGACGCAGGCCACCGACGAGGTCGCCGAGGCGATGGAGGCGAACTTCGCGGAGGACAACCCGATCTTCATGCTGGTGAAGGCGGGTGCGGCGGGCAACATGACCCAGATCCGCTCCCTGGCCGGCATGCGTGGTCTGGTGTCCAACCCGAAGGGTGACTACATCCCGCGGCCGATCAAGGCGAACTTCCGCGAGGGCCTGTCCGTGCTGGAGTACTTCATCGCCACGCACGGCGCCCGCAAGGGGCTGGCCGACACCGCGCTGCGGACCGCCGACTCCGGCTACCTCACCCGTCGACTCGTGGACGTCTCACAGGACGTCATCGTGCGCGAGACCGACTGTGGGACCGACCGCGGCATCGTGATGACGGTCGCCGCTGCGGGCGTCGACGGGACGCTGATGCGTGACCAGTTCGTCGAGACGAGCCTGTACGCCCGGAGCACCGCCGAGGACGCGGTCGACGCGTCCGGCGACGTGGTGCTGCCCCGGGGGGCAGACCTCGGCGACCCGGCGATCGAGTCGCTGGTCGAGTCCGGTGTCATGAAGGTCAAGGTGCGCTCGGTGCTCACCTGCGAGTCCGGCGACGGGGTGTGCGCGGTGTGTTACGGCCGCTCGCTCGCCACCGGCAAGCTCGTGGACGTCGGCGAGGCGGTCGGCATCGTGGCCGCGCAGTCGATCGGCGAGCCCGGCACACAGCTGACGATGCGGACCTTCCACACCGGCGGTGTGGCCGGGGACGACATCACGGCCGGTCTACCGCGTGTCCAGGAGCTCTTCGAGGCACGGGTGCCGAAGGGCATGGCGCCCATCGCGGACGCCGACGGCCGCGTGTCCATCGAGGACGGCGAGAAGTTCTGGAAGATCACCATCACACCGGACGACGGCGGCGAGGAGATCGTCTACGAGAAGCTGTCCAAACGGCAGCGGCTCGCCGTGCACGCCGAGGGAGGCTCGGAGCGCCAGCTCGCCGACGGCGACCGCGTCACCGTCGGGCAGATGCTGCTCGAGGGTGTCGTGGACCCGCACGAGGTGCTGCGCGTGATGGGCCCCCGCGAGGTGCAGCTGCACCTGGTCCGCGAGGTCCAGCAGGTGTACCGCTCGCAGGGCGTGTCCATCCACGACAAGCACATCGAGACGATCGTGCGGCAGATGCTGCGC
The DNA here is from genome assembly GCA_030856045.1 of Actinomycetota bacterium. Classification (GTDB taxonomy): domain Bacteria; phylum Actinomycetota; class Actinomycetes; order Mycobacteriales; family Pseudonocardiaceae; genus JALYQB01. Next base: position 613 of record JALYQB010000620.1, on the reverse strand, counting down.
CGCGTGACGATCATCGACTCGGGAGCCACCGAGTTCCTGCCCGGCGCGCTGATCCAGCGCAGCGAGTTCGAGTCGGAGAACCGCCGTGTCGTGGCCGAGGGCGGGGAGCCCGCTGCCGGCCGTCCCGTGCTGATGGGGATCACCAAGGCGTCGCTGGCGACGGAGTCGTGGCTGTCCGCGGCCTCGTTCCAGGAGACGACGAAGATCCTCACCGACGCCGCGATCAACGGCAAGAGCGACAAGCTCGTCGGGCTGAAGGAGAACGTGATCATCGGCAAGCTGATCCCGGCCGGCACCGGGATCAACCGTTACCGCAACATCCAGGTGCAGCCGACCGAGGAGGCACGGGCCGCGGCGTATGCGATCCCGTCCTACGACGACGGCTACTACTCGCCTGACGTGTTCGGGACCGGGACCGGAGCGGCCGTCCCGCTGGACGACTACGACTTCGGTCGCGACTTCCGCTGATCGCCCCGAGGTAGCTGATAGCCCCGAGGTGACAACGTCTCCGCTGCCGGTGGGTGATCTTCGGATCACTCATCGGCAGCGATCAGCGCGCTCGGAAACCTGTCCCCGCGCGTTGGTCTTCGGCTCCTCACAGACAGGGGGCGCG
>JALYQB010000616.1 GCA_030856045.1 Actinomycetota bacterium | reverse complement strand
GGACTGGGCACCGGGTCCGGCGGCCGGGCGGACCGCGCGACCGTCGGCTGCGTGGTCAGCCGCTCCTCCGGCGCACCTGCGGTGCCCGCTCGACCAGCGTGCGGCCGCCGCGCACGACGGGCCAGATGAGCACGAGCGCCACGCCCGGCTGCCACCCCGGAGTCTCCAGCGCGATGGCGTCCTGCGGGTTCGGGTCTCCCACCGTGGCCCACCGGCCCGGTGGGAGCACGATCGCCCGCGCCTGGCCGATGACGTTGTCGATCGGGATGGTGCCCATGCGGGCGTCGTCGACGTGGCGCCGGGAATCGGCGGAGTTGTTGCGGTTGTCCCCCATCACCCAGAGGTTGCCCCCCGGCACGGTGACCGGCGCGAAGCTCTCCTGCGGCTGGTCGCCCTCGAGGAACAGGTACGGCTCGGTCAGCGGCGCACCGTCCACCGTCACGCGGTTCTCAGGGTCGCAGCACGCCACGGTCTGGCCCCCGACGGCGACGACGCGCTTGACGAAGTCCCGCTCGTCGGGTGGCGCGAGGCCGACCAGGGCGGCCGCCTGCTGCAGCCCGCGCAGGATGACGTTGTCCGGCTCGGCGCGGGAGAACTCCGCGCTGTCGGCCCACGAATCGGGACCGCGGAAGACCACGACATCACCCGGGCCGGCCTCCCCGAACCGGTAGGTGATCTTGTCGACGAGCACCCGGTCGTTCGTGCACCCCGTGCAGCCGTGCAGCGTCTGTTCCATCGACGCCGACGGGATCACATAGACCCGGGCGAGGAACGTCTGGATGAGGAACGTCAGGAGCAGCGCGGTGACCACCAGAATCGGCAGCTCACGCCAGAACGACCCCTTTTTCTTCGGACGCGCGTGCCGACGACGCCGCTCCCGCGGCCGGGGTGCTCCGGTGTCGTCGGGATCCCTGGGAGGGGAGTCGCCCGGAGGTGAAGGGTCGGCCACGGCGCCAGGCTACGGCAGGCGGCGATCAGGAGGCCGGGGCGGACTGCCGCTTCTCCTTGATCTTGGCAGCTTTGCCGCGGAGATCGCGCAGATAGTACAGCTTCGCCCGGCGGACGTCGCCGCGCGTCACGACCTCGATCTTCGCGATGTTCGGGGTGTGCACCGGGAATGTGCGCTCCACGCCGACACCGAACGAGACCTTCCGCACGGTGAACGTCTCGCGGAGCCCGCCGCCCTGCCTGCGGATCACCGCGCCTTGGAACATCTGAACCCGCTGGCGCGAGCCTTCGATGACCCGGACGTGCACCTTCAGCGTGTCGCCCGGGCGGAAGTCCGGGATGTCGGAACGCAGCGATGCGGCGTCCAGCGCGTCCAGGGTGTTCATCGGTGGTCCGTCCTCGTCGTTCGTCAGGGTCTCGTTGTTCGTCGGTTCTCGAGTCTCCGGCGGTCGTCCGCGAGCGCGGTGAACAACGAGGCGGTGACGCGCGGGGCGCAGGTACGGACGAGCCGACTGCAGCGACTGGCCACAGTGTGCCAGACGGCCGTGAGGCGGGCGACATCAGCCCCGGTCTTCGAGCACGGCGCGGTCGGCGGCGTCCAGTGCGTCCGGCGGCAGGGCAGCGAGGAGGTCCGGCCGCCGTGCCGCGGTGCGCTTCAGCGCGAGGTCCCGGCGCCATCTGGCGATGGCGGCGTGGTCCCCGGACCGGAGCACGGCGGGCACCGCGCGGTCGCGCCACACCTCCGGCCGCGTGTAGCAGGGGCCCTCGAGCAGCCCGTCGGAGAAGGAGTCCTGCTGCGCCGACGCGGGATTGCCCAGCACACCGGGCAGCAGCCGGGCCATCGCCTCGACCATCACCAGCACGGCCACCTCGCCGCCCACCAGCACATAGTCGCCGATCGAGACCTCGTCGACGGTCATCCGGGTGGCGGCGTCGTCGAGCACCCGCTGGTCGATGCCCTCGTAGCGACCGCACGCGAAGACCAGCCACGGCTCGGCGGCCAGCTCGGCGGCCATCCGCTGGGTGAACGGGCGGCCGGCGGGGGCCGGTACGACCAGCCGCGGCGGCGGGTCGCCCGCGCAGACGGTGTCCAGCACGTCGCCCCACACCTGCGGGCGCATCACCATCCCGGGGCCGCCGCCGTAGGGCGCATCGTCGACGGCGTGGTGCACGTCGTGCGTCCAGTCGCGCAGGTCGTGGGTGACGAACGTCAGCAGGCCGCGGTCGATCGCCCGACCGAGCAGTGCCTCCCGGGCAGGCGCGAGGTAGCCGGGGAAGATCGTGACGACGTCAATCCGCATCGAACAGCCCCTGCGGCGGGTCGATGACGAGGCGACGGCTTGCCACATCGACGTCGGGCACGATCTCCCGTACGAACGGGACGAGCACCTCCGCCGCGCCGGTGTCGACGGCGAGCAGGTCGGCGCCGGGCCCGTGCAGCACCTCACGGACCGTGCCGAGCATGGACCCCGCGGGGTCCACGGCGAGCAGGCCCTCGAGCTCGTGGTCGTGGAACTCGTCGGGGTCCCCGGTCGGCGGCAGCCGCCGCACGTCGACCGTCAGCACGGTGCCCCGCAGGGTCTCGGCCGCACCGCGGTCATCGACCCCGTCGAACCGGATCAGCAGCTTCTCACGGTGCGGGCGCACCGACGCCACGGTGAGCGCCCGGCCCTCGCCCGCCGCGAGCTGCGCGCCGATGACGAACCGCTCGTCGGGTGCGTCGGTACGGACGTCGACGGTCACCTCGCCGCCGACGCCGTGCGGCTTGCCGATCCGGCCCACCACGCGGTGTACCGGATCCCCGGCTCCGTCCGGCTGCACGGGGCGAGGCGTTCAGCGGTCGGTGTCGACGACGTCGACGCGGACGCCCCGGCCGCCGATCCCACTCATGACGGTCCGCAGCGCGGTCGCGGTCCGGCCGCCGCGGCCGATGACCTTTCCGAGGTCGTCGGGGTTGACGTGCACCTCGAGGGTCCGGCCCCGGCGCGTGGTCACGAGTTGAACCCGGACGTCGTCCGGATTGTCGACGATGCCGCGGACGAGGTGCTCGAGTGCGTCCGCCAGCATGTTCACTCCTGCCCGTTCCCTTCGGTGACCACCCCAGCGGCACCGTCGGCGGCGGGCTCAGCGGCGGTGTCCGCTGTGGGCTCAGCGGCGGGCGCTGCCGGCTCGTCACCGCGGGCCTTCGGCGCGTCGGCCCGGCGCGTCGACTTCTTCCGCGGTGTGGTGGCGTCGGGGCCGATCTCGCCCCCGGCCTCGGCGAGCGCCTGCGCGAACACCGCGGCCTTGTCCGGCTTCGGCTCCGCGCGCCGCAGGGTTCCCTCGGCGCCGGGCAGGCCCTTGAACCTCTGCCAGTCGCCGGTGATCTTGAGGATGTTCTCGACGGACTCGGTGGGCTGCGCGCCGACACCCAGCCAGTACTGGGCGCGCTCCGAGTCGACCTCGATGAAGCTCGGCTCTTCCTTCGGGTGGTACTTGCCGATGGTCTCGATCGACTTGCCGTTGCGGCGGGTGCGCGCATCGGCGACGACGATCCGGTAGTACGGCTGGCGGATCTTGCCGAGCCTCATGAGCTTGATCTTGACGGCCACGGGTGCAACTGCTCCTGTCGACGCTGCGGGGTCTGGGTCGAGCGCGCGCGGTCGGCGTGGGGTTGCCGCCCGTCAGCGCTCGGAGGTTCGTCGGCCGCAGCGCGGTGAGAGGGCCCGCCACGACAACAGCCACTCATTATGCCAGACGGCCACCTCGGAGCCGAACCCAGCGCACGGGTTCGAGAACCGGACCGGCGGACACGCACCACCAGACCGGTGGACACGCGGGTCAGCAGAACGGGGTGGGTGCCAACCCTGCGGCGTCCAGCGCGGCGCGGACCGCGCGGGCGTGCTCCACCGCCCCTGGCGTGTCCCCGTGCAGGCACAACGATCGCGCCGCGACCTCCACCGCAGTGCCGTCGACCGCGACCACCTCACCGCGCTCGGCGAGCCGCAATGCTCGCGCCACGACCTCGTCCGTGGTCACGAGCAGGTCGCCCGGCTCCCCGCGGGGTACGAGCTCGCCGGAGGGGGTGTAGCCCCGGTCGGCGAACGCTTCGGGAACGGCGGGGAGCCCGGCCGTCTCCGCCGAGGCCAGCAGAGCAGAGCCAGGCAGCCCGAGCACCGGCAGCACCCCGAACGCCCGCGCCCCGTCGACGACCGCACCGGCCTGCCCGCGGTGGTGCACCGTGGCGTTGTAGAGCGCGCCGTGCGGCTTGACGTAGGCCACCCGGGTGCCCGCCGCCCGCGCGCACGCGTCGAGCGCCCCGACCTGGTAGAGCACCTCGTCGGCGAGCACGCCCGGCTCGACGTCCACGAAACGGCGACCGAAGCCCGCCAGGTCGCGGTAGGACACCTGGGCGCCCACCACCACCCCGGCCGCGGCTGCCCGCCCGCAGACCCGGCGCATCGTGGACGGGTCACCCGCGTGGAAGCCGCACGCCACGTTCGCCGAGGTCACGATGTCGAGCAGCGCGTCGTCGTCGCCCAGCGTCCAGATCCCGAACCCCTCACCGAGATCGGCGTTGAGATCGAGACCGCTACTGCGCTCGCTCACGCCGGCGCTACGCCCAGCGTGATCAACAGCAACCCGATCGCGGGCAGGAAGTTGTTCGCCTGGTGCGCGACCACGCTGGAGAGCAGGTTGCCTGTGAACACCCTCGCCAACCCGATCGGGATCGAGACGACCAGCAGCAGCGGCGTGCGCAGCAGCTCGAGGTGCGCGAAGGAGAAGACCACGGTCGTGACCGCGAAGATCAGCCACCGGTGCCAGCGCCAGTGCTCGAAGGCTCGCCACAGCACGCCGCGATAGAGGACCTCCTCGCACAACGGCGCCACCAGCCACACCACGAGGAACACCGTCACCGCAATCCCGGGCGCGAGCGACTGACCGTCGAAGACGTCGCCCACAGCGGAGGTGGCGTCGTCCGCGCCGACCCACCACGCCCACAGTGCGGCCGCGGGGATCGTGAGCAGCAGACCCCCGAGCCCGAGCGCGAGCCCGATGCCGACATCGCGCCAGTTCCACGCCACGGCCAGCTCGCGCAGCAGCCTGCCCGGCCGGGGACCGCTGCCCACCAGCGCCGTGCCACCGACCGCGACCGCCGCCGCGAGCAGCGTCGGCACGGCGAGGGCGACGAGCAGCACGTCACCCGGGAGCGGGCTGCCCTCGGCGAGGCTCGGGTCGGCCACCGCGAACGGCACCACCGCGAGCAGCGACACGACGATGAAAGTGATCTCCGCCGCCACGAAGACGGCCAACATCTTCCAGCCCCCGCGGCGCCCACCGGTCGCGGGCGGCGGGACCGTGGGCACGACGGCGACGGGCGTCATGGGGGGCGGGTAGGGCGCCGGACACCCGCCGCCGGGTGCCCATGGCGACGGCGGCGTCGTCATCGGACCACTCCGCGCAGCACCGTGAGCGACGGGCTGCGCAGCGCTGCGGGGTCCCGTCGTGGGTCTTCGGCGACGACGAGCAGGTCGGCTGGCGCACCGTCG
>JALYQB010000693.1 GCA_030856045.1 Actinomycetota bacterium | reverse complement strand
GGGCGGCAGCGGAGGCGGCGGGGGCGACGCTTCGGCCGAGCCGCCGTGGCCGTGGAGCGGCACCGGCGCGACGGACCGTCACACCAGCTGAGCGACTACCGTCGAGCGCCATGCCCACCGCCCTCGTCACCGGGCCCACCGCAGGGCTGGGTGCGGCGTTCGCGCGCGCCCTCGCCGCGGAGGGCAACGATCTGGTGCTCGTCGCCCGCGACATCGCGCGCCTCGCGGAGCTGTCGACCGAGCTCGCCGAGCGCAACGGCGTCCGGACCGAGGTGCTGCCCGCCGACCTGTCGGTGCCTGCCGAGCGCGCCCGCGTCGAGGAGCGGCTGCGCGGCGGCGACCCGGTGGACCTGCTCGTCAACAACGCCGGGTTCGCCGTCGCGACCGAGTTCGCCGACGCCGACGTCGACGCGCTACAGGCCCAGCTCGACGTCAACGTCACCAGCGTGCTGCGCCTGACGCACGCCGCGGTGCCCGGCATGGTGGCCCGCGGCGGGGGCGCGGTGGTGAACGTGTCGAGCGTCGCGGCGTTCCTGCCGGGCCGCGGGTCGACGTACTCGGCGAGCAAGGCGTGGGTGACGATGTTCTCGGAGGGCCTCGCGGCCTCGTTGCGCGGCACCGGCGTGCGCGTCCTCGCGCTGTGCCCCGGGTACATGCGCACCGAGTTCCACGCCCGCGCGGGGATCGATATGTCGGGCACGCCGGGGCTGTTCTACACCGACGCGGACACCGTCGTGCACGCGTGCCTCGCCGACCTGCGGCGCGGTCGCACCATCTCGGTGCCCGGGCTGCAGTACCGGGCGCTGGTCGGCGTCGTCGACGTGCTGCCGCGCGGCGTCGTGCGCTACCTCGCGGGGCGCACCGGCCGCGGCCGGACCTGAGAGAGGAGTCGCACCGTGACGGCCGACGACCCCCGCACCCGCCTCGCCGCCCTCGTTCGTGAGCTCGCCGTGGTGCACGAGCGCGTGACGCTGTCCTCGGGCCTGGCGGCCGACTACTACGTCGACCTTCGCCGCGCGACGCTGCACTCCGCTGCCGCGCCGCTCATCGGGGTGCTGGTTCGCGAGCTCACCGCCGACTGGGACTACGACGCCGTCGGCGGGCTCACCCTCGGCGCCGACCCGGTCGCGGCCGCGGTGCTGCACGCCCCCGGCCGCGCGATCGACGCGTTCGTGGTGCGCAAGGCGACCAAGTCGCATGGTCTCCAGCGCCGCATCGAGGGGCCCTCCGTGGTGGGCCGCGCGGTGCTGGCCGTCGAGGACACGTCCACCACCGGCGCCTCGGTGCTCACCGCGGTCGCCGTGCTGCGGGAGGCCGGTGCCCGGGTGGTCGGTGTCGCGACCGTGGTGGACCGCGACACCGGCGCCCGCCAAGCCGTCGAGGCCGCGGGGCTGCCGTACCGCTCCGTGCTGTGCCTCGCTGCGCTCGGCCTGTGAGTGCGGAGGTGAGCCCTGACTCGCAACGCCACTCACGAGGGCCGACGGAGTGGGGGGAGGGCGTCGGCGTCGGGCCGTGGCCGGGTCCGTGGCCTGCCGGTGAGCGGTACGACCCCGACCTGCTCCGCGAGGGTGACACCCGCAACGTCGTCGACGCCTATCGTTACTGGCGCCGCGAGGCCGTGGTCGCCGATCTCGACTCCCGTCGGCAGCCGTTCCATGTCGCGATCGAGAACTTCGGGCACGACCACAACATCGGCACCGTGGTGCGGACCGCGAACGCGTTCGCCGCGGCCGAGGTGCACATCGTCGGGCGGCGCCGCTGGAACCGGCGCGGGGCGATGGTCACCGACCGCTATCAGCACCTGCGCCACCACGACGACGTCGCGGCGCTGCTCGCACACGCCGCGTCCGAGGACCTCGCGGTGGTCGCGGTGGACAACGCACCGGGCGCCGTCCGGCTGGAGACCGCGGACCTGCCCCGCCGGTGCGTGCTGCTCTTCGGGCAGGAGGGCCCCGGCCTGACTCCGGAAGCCAGGGCCGGTGCCGCGCTGACGGTGTCGATCGCACAGTTCGGCTCCACCCGGTCGATCAACGCCGGGGTCGCCGCGGGGATCGTGATGCACGCCTGGATCCGCCGCCACGCAAACCTCTCGACGGCGTGGTGAGCGCCCGCTGTGCCCCCAACGCGGCATTGGGGGCAGCCGGCGCACGGTCGCGTCCATGCGCGTCAGCCGTTCGGCCGCAGCGCCCAGGTCACGGTCATCTCACCGGTCGTGGTGCCCGACTCGTCACGGATGACGACGGCGACGTCGAAGCGCGCCTTGCCCGCCGCGTCGATCTGCTCGCGGACCTGCGCGGCGGGGGTGACGAGCGTGGCCTCCGCGGTGACGGCGCCGCGGGCGAGCGCGCGGTAGCTGATCTGCGCGCCGTACGCGAGGGGCGTGAAGCGGTCGAGCAGCTCGGCGAAGGAGCCGAGCACGATCGCGCCGGTGGCGGACTCGCCGAGGGTGAACATCGCGCCCGCGTGCGGCCCGCCGACGTGGTTGTGCAGCGCCGGGTCGTCGGGCAGCCGGAGCACGGCGCGCTCCGCGGACAGCTCGACGAACGTGCACCCGAGGGTCCGCACGAACGGCACGGTCTGCACGAGCGCGGTCGCTATCCCGTCGAAGTCGGTCACGTCGAGCAGGTTACTCCTCGGTAACCGAGTCGACCAACGTCACCGAATCGGCGGACACGCGCCACCGAATCGGCCGACACGCGCAACCGGACTGGCGGACACGCGCGGCACGTAGGGTTGCGAGCGTGCAGAGGCCACGGCTCGTCGCGTCGGACGTGGACGGGACGTTGCTGGATCCCTACGAGCGCGTCAGCGACCGTACCCGCGCCGTCGTGCACCGGGTGGTCGAAGCGGGGATCCCGTTCGTGCTGGTCACCGGCAGACCGGCGCGGTGGATCCCGCCGGTCGTGGCGCAACTCGGCCACGCCGGCCTCGCCGTCTGCGCCAACGGCGCGGTGCTCTACGACGCCGCGCGGAATCGGGTGCGCTCCGCGGTCACGATCGACCCGATGCAGCTTCGTGCCGCGGCCGGCGCGGTGACCACCGCGCTGCCCGACGCGCTGCTCGCCGTCGAGCGGCCCGGAACCGGGGCCGGCGAGGAGCTGTTCCTCGCCGAGCCCGGCTACATCCACCCGTGGCCCGACGGCGACTTCGGCGCCGCCCCGCGCGACGTGCTGCTCGGCCGGCCCGCGGTGAAGCTGCTGGTGCGCATGGCAGGAGTGCACAGCGGCGTGATGGCCGACGCGGTCCGCGAGCTCGCCGGTGGCGGGCTGGGCGTCACCTATTCCACGGGGCACGGGCTCATCGAGATGTCCCCGCCCGGCGTCACCAAGGGCAGCGGGCTTGCGGCCGTCGCGGCCGATCTGGGGGTCGAGGGGGGTGACGTCGTCGCGTTCGGGGACATGCCGAACGATCTGTCGATGCTCGCATGGGCGGGCTGTGGCGTCGCGATGGCCAACGCGCACCCGGACATCCTGGATATCGCCGACGAGGTCACGGCGCCGAACGCCGAGGACGGCGTGGCGCTCGTGCTCGAGCGCTGGTTCTGAGGGCGGCACCCGCGGTACCCGGAGGTCGTCGGCCGCGACGGGGGGGCGCGCCGGGTGGCACCGGTGGACCCGGCACGGACGCACCACAGGTTCCAGCTCATCACCCGCATCCGCCGATCCTGTGGAAACGTCACGGTGCGTCACCTCGACTGGGATATGTGAGGTCGAAGCTCTGATGACTCAAGACGCATCACAGCGCCGTTTTGATGCATTATTCGTCATCACTGGTTCCTGCGAGACCCATCTCCCGGCAAGGCCAGCCCACACTGGTCAGCTTGTTGATCATCACCGGGAGTCGTTGTCGGCGACGCAGCACGCCGTCGCGTCCCGCAGCGGACACCTGGTGGCTCTGGACGAACCTGACGCGATCCGTGAGACGCCCACGCGGCCCCTGCCCGCCCCCTGACCACATCGAAGGACTGCTTGACCGCGGTAACGCCGGCCCGATCGTCGCGGTGGTAGTGCCGCCCGGCACGACCGCGGTCGCGGATGCCTCCGTCAGCCTGTGATCTGCAGCGGGGTCCACGCGACGACCGCGCGCAGGGCAGGCAGCAGCGCGTAACCGTCGTCGCCGGGGCACTCGGTGCTTCCCACGTCGCGGTGGCCGAAGATCACCGGCACCTGCACGGTCACCCCGGGCGGGTACCTGGAGGTGCCGCCGCCCTGCGAGAGCAGCGCCGCCTCCCCGTTCGGGTCCAGGGCGTGCAGGTCCAGCTTCCAGTCCAGGAAGCGCGTGAGCGCGTCGCGCTGGGGTTCGGTGGGCGCCGTCCCGGTGTAGCGGCCCAGCATCGCGATACTGCTGGTGCGCCGGTTGAAGCCGCCCGCGTGTGCGCCGATCACGGGGCGGTCGAGCCCGCCGGCACGACCCTCGAACAGTTGGCCGTACTTGTCGACCAACGCGTGGTAGCCGATGTCGCACCAGCCGAGCGTCCGCGCGTGGTAGGTGTAGATGCCGCGCACGATCGCCGCGGAGTCCTCCGGAAGGTAGGCGTTGGTGGCCGCCGTGTGGTGCAGCGCCACGGCGCGGACCTCGTCGTCGTACGCCGCCTCGGCGCAGCGGACCGACTCGTCGGCACCCCAGCCGGCGCGGGTGATGACGGGGTAAGCCGCCGTGTGGCTGACCGGCGGCGCGACGTCGAGCGGCGAGCGACCCGGGTCCAGCAGCACCGCGGACACGTCTTGCGCGGGTGCGCCGCCCCGCAGCGCGCGGATCTCCAGCTCGTGCGACGCCCCGGTCCACACCGGCTCGCTCGCGGCGAAGCCCCAGCTGGCGCCCTGGGCGACGCTGAGCGTGGTCCACTCGCTCCACCCCTGCCCCTGCCGCACGCGCAGCTCCATGACCTCGGGCGTCGCCCCGGCCCAGCTGAGCCCGACCATGGAGAACGGCGTGGCCGAGGTGACCGTGCGGACGTCTTGGAAGCCGAGGGGCGTCAGGGGCACCGTCTGTACGGACACGGACACCGGCACGGGTTCGCGCGGTTCAGTGGGGGCGGGTTCCTGCGCGCGTCGGTCCACGCTGTCGAGTCTCACCGGTCACAGGTGTCCCGTCAGTCCCGCGAAAGGAGGATTTGACACACTGGCCCGGTGCACATCGTGGTGGTCGGCGGCGGCATCGTGGGGCTGGCTGTCGGCCGCCGGTTGCACCTCGCCGGGCACGGCGTGACGGTGTGCGAGAAGGAGGACGACTGGGCACGCCACCAGACGGGCCGCAACAGCGGAGTGGTGCACTCGGGGCTGTACTACCGCCCCGGCAGCCTCAAGGCGCGGCTGTGCGTCGCGGGCTCGCGGTCGATCGTGGCCTACGCACGCGAGCACGGCGTGCCCGTCGACGTCTGTGGCAAGCTCGTCGTCGCGGTGCACGAGCGCGAGCTGCCCGCCCTCGCGGAGCTCGCCCGCCGCGGGGAGGCGAACCGCGTCCCGGTCATGCGGCTCGACCCGGCGGG
>JALYQB010000608.1 GCA_030856045.1 Actinomycetota bacterium | reverse complement strand
GGGTCGGAGCCAGCGCGACCAGCCCGGTCGCGACGCCGAGCGAGACCGTGGCGTGGCCGAGGAAGCGGACGTCGATGCGGCTGCGGCGCGCGGCGAGGACCGCGCCGAGCACTGAGCCGACGCTCATGGCGCTGTAGAGCAGGATGTAGGTGCCCGTGCCGCCTCCGAAGGTCCGGTGGGCCAGCAGCGGCACGAGCACCTGGTGGTTGAAGCCGAAGGTGGCCACGACCGCGGTGAGCAGCAGCGCCGCGCGCAGCTCCGGGACGCGCCAGGCGTAGCGCAGGCCCTCGGCGACCTGGCCGCGTCCTGACCCGGACGGCTCCGCGGCGTGCAGCTCGGCGCGTCGCATCGCCAGCAGCCCGGCGAGTGCCAGGAGATGACTCGCGGCGTTCGCGAGGAAGCACCACCCGATGCTCGTCGAGACGAGGACGCCGCCCGCGGCGAGCGGACCCAGCACCCGACCCGCCGCGCCGACCGCGCTGGTCAGGCTGACCGCGGCGGGAATCAGCCGGTGCTCGACGAGCTCGGCGACGAAGGCGTGGCGCACGGGGTTCTCGACGGCGTAGACGAGACCGCAGGCGAGGGCGGCGCCGAAGAGCAGCGGGGTCGTCACCGTGCTGGTGAGGGCAAGCACGCCGAGCACCGCCGCCGGGACCGCGGCCGCGATCTGGGTGAGCGCGAGGAGCCGGTGCTTGTCCGCCCGATCGGCGAGCGCCCCGGCCCACGGGCCGAGCAGGAGCAGCGGGCCGAACGTCGCCGCAGCGACCCAGCCGAGGGCTGTCCCGCTCCCGGTGAGCTCGAGAGCCAGCCAGCCCAGCGCGACCAGCTGCAGCCACGTCCCGGCTTGCGAGACGACCTGGCCTGCGAGGTGGAGCCGGAGGTTCGGCACCCGAAGCATGCCTGCCACGCGCCGGTCGGACCGGCGGGGCGTCGTCGCTGCGATGGTGACCACGGTGACGAGCGTGCGTCCGGGCGGTGGAGACCGGATGAACGGGACGTGAGTATCCCTTCATCGCATCAGCCGAGGCGGTAGCCCATCCCGCGCACGGTGGTGATCCGCTCCGCGCCGAGTTTCTTGCGCAGCGCGCGGACGTAGACGTCGACGATGTTCGAGCCGGGGTCGAAGTCGTAGCCCCACACGTGCGAGAGGATCTGCTCCCGGGACAGCACCTGCCCCGGGTGGCGCAGGAAGAGCTCGAGCAGGACGAACTCGCGGGCGGTCAGGTCGATCGTGCCGTCCCCGACGTGTGCCTTCCCGACGATGTGCGCCCGGCGGGTCCGCAGGTCGAGCGAGAGGCCCCCGGTCCGCAGCACGGTGACCTCCGGGGTCGTGCTGTCGGACCGCAGCCGCAGCCGGACCCTGGCGAGGAGCTCCTCGAACCGGAACGGCTTGGTCATGTAGTCGTCCGCGCCGCCCTCCAGGCCCGCGACGGTGTCCCGGACGGTGTCCCGTGCCGTCAGGATGATCACCGGGGTGGTGACCCTGGCCTCGCGCAGGCCGCGCAGTACCGCGAAGCCGTCGCGCAGCGGCAGCCCGAGGTCGAGCACGAGCAGGTCGTAGCCGCTGGTGAGGCCGTGATCGAGCGCGGCGTCACCGTCGGCCACCACGGTGGTGGTGAAGCCGTTGGAGCGCAGGCCCTTCTCGACGAACGCGGCGATGCGGTCCTCGTCCTCCGCGATCAGGATCCGGTTCACGGCCGCTTCTCCTCTCGAGCACGGGCGGGAAGTTCGATGCCGAACGTCGCACCTTCGCCGGGGTCTGACACCAGGCGCACCGAGCCGCGGTGCGCGTCGGCGATGGCGCGGACGATGGCCAGGCCCAGCCCCGCGCCCGTGCGGTGAGTCCGCGCCCCGCCCGTGGCGCCCCGCGAGAACCGCTCGAAGATCGCTTCGGCGTCCTCCGGTCGAACCCCGGGCCCGGTGTCGCTGACCCAGAACGACACCGCGGCGTCGTGCAGCACCGAGCCGAGCCGGATCTCGTCGCCGACGGTGGTGTGCTGCACCGCGTTCTGCGCGAGCTGCACCATCGCCTGCGTCACACGCTGCGGGTCGAGGTCCGCGGTGCCTTCGCCGATGGCCTCCAGCACCCAGCGCCGCTCGCCCAGCGCGCGGACCTTCGCATCGACGTCGCTGGTCAGCTCCGCGACGGAGATCCGTTCGGGTCGCACGAAGTCGGGGCGCTGTGACTTCGCGAGCAGGAGCAGGTCCTCGACGATCCGGCTCATCCGGTCCAGCTCGTCGGTGACCAGCCGCACCACCTCGGCGCGTTCGGCCGGGTCGCCGGAGTCGACGTCCATCAGCTCCAGGTGGCCCCGGACGATGGTGATCGGGGTGCGCAGCTCATGGCTCGCGTCGTCGACGAACTGCCGCTGCACCGAGAACGCGTCCTGGAGCCGGTCCAGCATCGCGTTGAACTGCTCGGTGAGCTGGGAGATGTCGTCGCGACCCTGGACGGGGATCCGTCGGGTGAGGTCCTTCTCGGTGATCTCTGCTGCCGTCTGCCGCACGAGGCGCACCGGCGCCAGGATCTGTCCGGACACGAGCCACGCGCCGATCCCCGCGATCACCAACCCGACGAGGCTGACGACCGCCAGGGTCCGCATGGTGTCGGCGACCTCGGCCCGGTCCCGATCGACGAAATAACCGGTGACGAACCACCCGGCCGGGTTGACGCCCCCCGGCGCCAGCGTGCGGACCTTCTGCCACCGGAGCTCGCCCGCCGGTGTCCCGATCGACCCGGTCCCGAACGGGGAGTCCAGAATCTTCCGCCGGAGCTCGACGTCGGCGGACACGTCGTACGGCGGTTCGTCGAACTGGCGGACCCGCCCGGTCGGCACCGTCGCGCCAGGAGTCTCGTCGACGAAGCCGAAAAGGATCTCGTCGTCGTCGGGCGTCTGGCGCTGCAGGTGGGTCTCATAGAGGGTCCGGACGTCCGAGAACTGCTCGCCGGTCTCCGGATCGACGCCCACCCCGGCGAAGGTGGTGAACTCGTCGCTCTCCTGCTGCAGCGCCCTGGCGACCTGCTCCTCGACGTCGCTGAGCAGCGCCTGCCGGGTGGCGAGGTTGACGACGACGAGCACGCCGAACATCAACAGCATGACCCAGCCCATGATCAGAACCCGGGCCGGGAGTCGCCGGCCGCCGTCGGGAGGTGTGGGCGGGTCGTCGCGGTCGGGCGAGGTCGCTGCCTCCGTGACCGGCCTGCGGAAGGGCCGGGCCAGCTCGGCGGCCGGGAGGGGGATGGTGCGCTGCGGCCGGCCGCCGACCGTGACCGCCACCGTGGGCTGCGGGCGGTGCTAAGTCATCGTCGTCCCCGTCGTCGTCATCC
>JALYQB010000594.1 GCA_030856045.1 Actinomycetota bacterium | reverse complement strand
GCAGGGCTCCGTCATGTTCGGGGTATGACGGTCTTGGGCGTTTTGGGTGATCGGGGCGGTTTGAGGTAGACACGCCGGATTGAGGCGTTCCGCGGGGTCAGGCACGGCCCCCGGAGATGATCAAGGTTCCTACGCCGCTGATCGCCTCAAGAGGACCGTGCCTGTGTCGTCATCCTGCCTTGTCCTGCCCGCTGTTGCCCAGGATCCCGGCGGTGACGACTGTGTCGAGCACACGATCGGGGGCGCGGATGCCGACGGTGTGATCCGTGCCGCGGAGGGTTCGCTGGCCGAGTACCTGGATCGCGTCGTTGATCACCGGTCGCGGCAGGGTCTGCGCTACGAGCTGGGGTTCTTGCTGGCGGTGGTGGTGGCCGCGACGGCGTGCGCCGGGCACGACGAGGTGACCGCGCAGGCCCAGTGGGTGGCGGACGCGCCGGTGTGGGTGCTGACCGCGCTGGGGGCCCGACCTGATCCGCTCACCGGCGCGGTCGCCAGGCCCAGCGAGGCCACCCTGCGTCGCGTGCTGGCCAAGGTCGACGCCGCTGACCTGCAACGCCTGGGCACCGACTGGGTCGCCGCTCTGCGAGCGGGCCACCACCAGGGCGGGTCGGGGCTGCCCGCGGTCGCGATCGACGGCAAGTCCGTGCGCGGTGCAGCGACCGGCGGCAACACCCGCCCGCACCTGCTGGCCGCGTCCACCCACGACGATGCGATCGTGATCGCCCAGCGCCAGATCCCGGACAAGGGCAGCGAGATCGGTGAGCTCGCCGCACTGGTGGGCGAGCTGGACCTGGCCGGCACCGTCGTCACGGTCGACGCACTCCACACACAACGCGCCACCGCCGAGCACCTGGCCGGCGACACCCAGGCCGACTACGTGATGACGATCAAGGCGAACCAGCCCCGTCTACTGGCCGCCGCCCAGCAAGCCCTGTCCGGACCGGCAGCCGAGTTCACCGAGCACACCGAGCACGCACGAGGCCACGGCCGCACCGAGCAGCGCGTCCTGCGCGCCGTGCCGGTCACCGCCGAGATGGGCATCGAGTTCCCCCACGCCACGCAGCTGTTCCGGGTTATCCGCTACGTCGGCGGCCTCGACGGGCAACGCCGCACCAAGGAGGTCGCCCACTGCGTCACCAGCCTCACCCCGGACAGAGCCACCGTCCCCGACCTGGGCGCACTCCTGCGCGGACACTGGGGCGCAATCGAAAACAAGATCCACTGGGTGCGGGACACCACCTTCAACGAGGACGCCTCCACCCTACGGACCGGCACCGCACCCCAAGCGATGGCGATCAACAGGTAGGGTGGCCATGATTCGGGGCCGGGACCCGGTCTTGATCTGGGAGGCGTCCTCACGGAATGTGACATCACGGACCCAGTGGATCCGGTTCTCGATGGACCAGTGCCCGCGGACGTAGCCGGCCAGGTGCTGTGGTGCGGCCTCTCGGGCGCTGAGGCTGGTGATGCCCAGCACCGCGACCGCGGTCTTGACCTGCACGGTCTTGTACCGGCGGCTGTTCTTGATTCGTTTGCGGACCTTGCGGGTGGTGTAGCGCTCCAGGAGGAAGACTTGGGCTGCGTGCGGGAACCCCAGATCGGCGGGGGCGTCGGTGACCTGGATGGTGCGGACCTCGCGGCGGCCGTGGCCGGTGTCCACGGCGCGGTGGGCGACCGGGACACTGGCCCAGTCCAGGTCGTTCAGCCGTCCGAACAGGCCCTTGGTGTTCTCCTTCACGATCATCACGTAGTGCGCGAGGAGCTCGGCGGCGATGAAGCGGGCGTGGGCGCGGACGGTGTGGGCGGCGTCCATGGTCAGCACCCACCCGCCCAGTGGCAGGCCCCGTAGCAGCGGGGCGAACTCGGGTACTTCGTTGGTTTTCGCGCCGATCAGCCGTTCGGCGATCACGGTGGAGTTGTGGTGGGTGGCGGCCGCCAGTAGGTAGGGGATCTGCCCGTCGGTTCCGATCGCGCCCTTGACCGCTTTGCCGTCGATGGCCAGCGCGGGCAGCAGCTCCGGGCCGGCCACGGGGGCGCCGACCGGGCCGAGCCCGGCCCGGTGGCCCAGGTAGGCCCCCGTGTGCTCCGCCAGTCCCTGGGCGCCCAGCGCGGCGAAGACCCGCTCGATGGTGTCCGGATGCGGCGGCGCATGCCGGCCGCTGCGGTTCTGGCGGGCGCCCACCCCGGCCAGCAACTCCTGGTCCGCGTGGGTGACCCAGTCGGTGATCTCGACCAGACTCACACACCCGGACAGCACCGCCGCGGTGCACAACCCCAGAATGGTGGGCAACCCATGGCGGACCCCCCCGCTTGCTGCGGGGATCGGGGATCGCGGCGAAACAGTCCAGCAGGCTGCCCTCGCCGGCGCGGAGCAGCACCCCCGCCCGGTCGGCCAGCACCGCCACCGCCGCCTGGGCGGCAGCGTCCCCGGTGGGCACCGCAGCGGGGGCGGTCATGACAGACTGAGCAGGCAACGGAGCCACCGATTCCGACGCAGGACCTTGACAGCCCGTGTCCTACCGGGGCTCCGTTGCCCGCACCGGCCGACACGCCGCGTCCGTGATCAACCGGTGATCAACCGGTGGTCGTCACGGACCCCGTGGTGCCTCCTACCCTGGCTCCATCCCCGGCCTACGTCATCACGCAAAGTCACCGGCGGTGCGCTACCCACGGCACGCCACAGCGACCGCCATCACTACCGAACGTTATCGAAAGCCGAGTACCGCTGACTCCGCCAGCCACAGCACACGCCAACCAGGACAGAATCCCTAAGATCCCCCAACCACCCCTGAACTGGGAAAACGACTTTGCGCGTCACCCTGCCGGACCGGTCCCTTATCCCACGGCCGCAGCGTGATGGCCACATCGACGTCATACAGTACTACCGTTCCCGTACCCGGATCACCTGTTCGCGAACGTCGGCGTAGACCTCCTCGGCCAAGGAACGGTCACCGAGCTGGATCGCCAGACTGTTTCGGGCAACACGGTCAAGCGTGTCTGGGGAGGCCACGCGACTGAGGTCGTCGGGTTTGAAGGCGAAGCCGTCGATCACCGCATCCCGCATGGCCGGCGCCTGCTCCCGGAGCACCTGGCGCAGCCGTTGGACGGCACGAATCTCACCGTCCTTGCGATCGACGTACTCGAAAGCGACGACGATCAGGCCGGTGGTGAATAATGCGGAGCCGACGTCCGTGACCGGCAGCGCGTCAACCCAACCCCATCCAGACACCTGTCCTGCCCACCGAGCCAGCAGCAAGAGACTAATGCCCGCTATCGTACAGAGGATGGCGAGCAACTGGAGCTTAGCTTGGTAGAGACGGATGAGGACATTACGCATTCCAAAGAATATTATATAGCGAATTCTATTCACTGCACAAAAAACATGAGTCATCATCCTGCGGTACTGCCAGAAGGTTACCGGCGGGTACCGCCGCCTCCACCGTTGTAGCTCGTCACGGTGCGCATGGTCACCTCCTCAGCTCGCATCAGGCCTGAGACGCCCGCTCCGTCGTCATGGTGCGGGCAGCGCGGGCAGTCGGACACCCAACTCGTGTCACGGGACTGCTTCGGTCAGCACCCGCGCGCTACGCCCGCCGCCCCTAGCAGGACGTATCTGCATGGGACATAGTTAGTTGGGACGTATCGTCTCTGGATTCAGGCACACGGGACGTATGGGCTTGCCCGGCCATGCCCAGCCCTCCTGCCGTCTCGCCTGATGCCCAGACCTTCGGTGAGCGTGTCCGTACCCGCCGCCAGGAGCTGGGCTGGAGCCAGGAGCAGCTGGCCGAAGCTTGTGGTGCGCACTGGACCTTCATCGGCCAGGTGGAGCGCGGACGCCGGAACATCAGCCTGCACAACATCCTGAAGATCGCCGAGGGCCTCCAGCTCGACCCGGCAGAGCTGGTGCGGGGGTTGCGCGCGCCGGGGAGGTAGGAGCCGGTGCATGCTCCGACGCTGAGCGCGGAGCCGATCAGGCAAGCCGGAGTAGTGCTCGCACGGCTGCCGAACCGCGTCATGCGTCCCACCAGCACAAACGTGCCGAAGTGTCGCTTTGGCGCTGACTTCTGAAGTCGTGTGGTACCGTCCCGGTCACTCAGTGAAGCGAGGGAGGGAGGTCCATGACCGCTCTTGAAGGCATGGCTTGGTCGCGCCACGTCCTCGGTGAGGACGGACCATATGTTCAGTCTGCACTGCCACGGGTGCTCGTGGCGACGCATAACCGTTACGTCGCAATGCAGATTGCTCTCGATCTCAAAAACGCGACGCCCTATGGCATGATGTGGCTGGGTGTTCCGAAGGCGCTCGTTGACGAATTCGCCGGAGTGGCGGGCGTGCAGATACATCGACCTTTTCGGGCGAGCTACCAACTGCCGGTGATCAACGGGGTGCCTCTCATTCCGTGGCGCTACGCCAAGGACAATAAGACGGATATCAAGGATGTGCCGTTCGGGGCGCCCGTATCCGAGACGCGGAAGTCGGTGTTTGACAAGCTTGATCTTCCCGCTGAGTTACCTTTGGGCGAAAAAGAACTTGGAAAGACGATCGTCGCTGAGCTGTCGCCAGATCAGCGTCAGGAGTTGGACGCTTATGGCGAAGATATCAGGGAACTGGCGGCCGCTCACAGGCTCGTTGCCGTAGTCGCGTATGCTAGTGTCTCAAAAGATGTAGTCCTTTACGCTCCGCGGGCCAGAAACCAGCTTTGAGCTGCACAGATGCAGGTGCTGTACGTAAATTAGATCAGATCTGGCGACACTAGTAATCCGCATGCACTTCATCATGCCTACTTTGGCTACGCAATGCTTCGTGACGATGGCATGTTGCAGTGGGAGTACTGCGAGCCATTGGAGCTTTCGTCGGCTGGAACACCAGCGCCGCGCAGTGTGACGTCTGGCGATAAGCACGCGGCGTTCGATGCTGGCCCGATCCAAATCCCGATCTTGCGCCCGCGCTCCCCACTGGAAGGCCCACCACCCAGCGAGCCGACACCGCCGCCTGATGAGACCGGTAGCGCTGATGACTGAACGGCCTCGTCAGCCAACACTGTTTGAGTCCGCTTCCGTTGGCGACGTTGCTGAAACGTTCGACCCTGCCCGCCTTAGACAAGCGCGATTGCTCGCGAAGATGACGAAACAGGATCTGGCTCATGAGCTGAAAGTGTCACCGGCAGCGGTGGGACAGTACGAGACCGGGATCAACACGCCTCGCCCCGATCATCTTGAGAGCCTTGCCAGAACGCTCGGTGTTCCCGTGGCATTTTTCGCTGCCGGCCGACCACATGCGCAGCTCGACGCCTCGATGGCGCATTTCAGGAGCCTCCGCAGCACTCGGGTCAGCCAGCGCGCCAAGGCCGTGGCGTTCGTCGAGCAGTTGTGGGAACTTACCTATGCGCTGGAGCGTCGTGTTGAGCTTCCCGCTGTCGATCTCCCCCCAATACCGAGCAAGACCGTGCCGGACATCGTTGAACCAGAAGTGGCAGCACGGCAAGTTCGGAAATATTGGGGAATAGATAAGGGTCCGCTCCGGCACCTCGTGCGCACGATGGAACTACGCGGCATCATCGTCTCGCTGCTGTCGTTCGCCGGTGACGACGTCGCAAGAGTCGATGCATTTTCGACTTCTCGATTGCCTCGTCCGCTGGTGGTGCTAACCCCCGACCGGGCCATCGATATCTACCGGCACCGCTTCACCGCAGCCCATGAGTTGGGGCACGTGCTCCTGCACCAAGAGGTGGCTCCCGGTGACCTGGAACAAGAAAAGGAAGCTGACCGGTTCGCCGCGGAACTGCTCACACCAGCAGCGGAGATTCACCACGAACTGCCCTCACGGCTCCGCATTCCCGTCCTAGAAGAAATTAGCCGACGATGGGGCGTTTCGCCGGAGTCCCTGGTGCTGCGGTCGAAGGAGTTGGGTGTGATCTCGGATGTATCTGCACGGCGAGCCTACCAGCGGTTGCAACAACTCAGAACCGCCGGTTTGCTTCGTCCAGAATCGATAGTAACCTACCCAGGGGAAACGCCAACACTACTACTCAGTGCGTTTGAGTTGGCCGAACTTCACGGGCTGCAGCTCAAACAGTTAGCGACCGAGCTTGCGTGGCCGCTACAACGGGTTCGTCAGCTACTTGGACAGGCCGAGAGCCGACCGGCGCTGAGGCTGGTCTGATTCGTACCCTACCAGTAAGCATCGGCCGTGAACTATCAACCACAGCGCGCTGCCCCCTTAGGCTAGCCGGCTAGGCCACTGTACTGTATGTGGACAGTGTTGCCCTGAACATCTGCTCGACCGGAAAGAGATCATGCCTCCGACCTACAAGATCTCACAGTCGCTGATTGACCATTATGCCACAGGCCCGTCGACCGGGCGCACGTCTGATGTGAAGAAGCTTCACGAGGACATTCGTGAAGCACTGGATAACTGGGCCGATAAGGACTTCGACACCTTCCTGCAAGGTTCGTATCGCAACGGTACCGCAATTGCGGATATCAATGACGTCGACATAGTCGCCCTGTATGATCCTTGGAGCAGTCCTGTCTCACACCAACACTGGGAATGGCTGTTCAACCATGTCGCCGACATTCTCCGTAAGACCGCCCTGGTTTCCGGTGCTGTCACTCTTGGTGACAAATGTGTCAAGCTGAAAGGAGCTTTAAAGGCGGATATAGTGCCAGCCATCAGCCGGACGGCGTACAGTTCAACCGATCCCATTAAGATTTATTCACGAGAGGAGCGTGAAGAGCGGGAAAACTACCCGCGGACCCACTACGACAACGGGGTGACCAAACAGGCCAATACCAAGGAGATGTTTAAGCCAACGGTACGGATATTCAAGCGGTGGGTCCGTCAGTATCCGGGACTCGTCGCACCATCATTTTATATCGAGTGCACGGTGCATAGCGTCGCTAGCTCGAAGTTCAATACATACATTCCTCGGTCATTTGCCGACGCAGCCAACGAGATTTTGGGCTACACCCAGCGGACGCGGATTCCAACCGTCGCGAGGGACAAAGACATTCTGGTCCCTGGCGAGTGGTCACCGTCGGACTTTTCGGAATTCCAGCAGAAATTACGCCGGGATGTAAATTTTGTTCTTCGGGCGATGAGCGCAACCACGACCGCCGAAGCTAACCGACTGTGGAAGTCAGCGTTCGGTGACTGAACCGTATCGTATCTTGGCCCTTGACGGCGGCGGTCTGCGTGGCATCTTTACTACCGCCGTGCTTGTCGAGGCAGAAGACGCCTATGGGACGGCATTCCTTGGCTGCTTCGATCTGCTGGTTGGCACCTCCACCGGTGGCATCATCGCACTGGGACTGGCGTCAGGACGTTCATGTCGAGAAATGCTGGAGTTCTACCAATGGGCTGGCCCTCAAATCTTCAGTAAGCCTCGCTGGCTACGTCGACTGATTGGGCCGAAGTATGACCGGGCGCCACTCGACTCGCTCTTGCGCGAGCAGTTCGGCGAAAACACCAAGATGAACGATTTAATGAAACCCGTATGTATCACTGCTCATGAACTCGTCAGCGGGACGACGCGGGTCTGGAAGGACGACCATTCACCCGAGTTACGATGGGGCGGCGACCAACTCGTTTGGAAGGTAGCGGCCTCTACCTCTGCCGCACCGACATACTTTGCACCGGTTCAGCTCGGTGATGCTGATAGCCATGTCGATGGAAGTGTCTGGGGCAGTAATCCGGCTATGGTCGGTATCACAGAGGCGGTCCGCTACGCTGGCCGAGAGCTGCGCGACATCCAGCTGTTATCAATTGGGACTACATCGCGACCATTACGTATCAGTAGTCATGCGCAAGTTACCAAGATGGGACCGCTGCACTGGATGTCGAAGGCCCTGCACCTTCTGCAGGGAAGCTCATCAATGGCAGCCAATAATCAAGCACGTCTACTCCTTGGTGCTGATTCTTACCTTCGACTTGACAGTGAGCGTGCACGCAATATCAAACTGGACGATCTGGATCAATGTCTACCTCTGCAGGAATGGGGACACAATGTTGGCCGAAAGAATATTGCTGAAATCGGCCGCTTGCTTGGCCTGCGCCGCCTATAGCACTGAAGTGTGAGAGTCATCGCTCAGGCTTATTAGAATCGTGAGTCAAAGATGTGAACCCCGTCTTCCTGGTCTTCGACGATATACATCTCAATCTCCGTATCCCTCGCCAGCAGCTCCACATCGATCTTCACATACGGCTGCAGCCACTCAGGTACATACCGCTCGAACTCGTAGGCATCAGACTCTTCCAGTAGCTGCTCAACGTACGCCTCGGTACTGTCGAACCTGCCTAGTGTCGCTAAATATGATCGAGTTTACCCATAGTACCCGCGTTTGCGCAGCTCAGGAGGCAGGTCGATGATCTTCACGGCGTAAAGGTCTGCTCATTTTGCGACACTAGGTAGTGATCCTCGAACCGGCTCAGTGCCTCCTCACTGTGTTCGCCCACATACTCCACCCACTTGGCGAACGCTTCACCATGCTCAGCAATGCCATTGGCAATCCGGCTGACCACTTCCAGTGATTCGTACTCTCCAAGGTTGAGACCACAAAAGTCGTCGTAGTCCAAGATCCCCCACTCCTCGGCAGTAGGGTCATAGCCATTGCGGAGCAGAAAACGTATCGCAGCCTGGAGATCTTCAGGATCGAGTGTGGCATCCAGCCACACGCCATGGAGCCGGCCGCTGTTGTAGTCACTCAGGCTGCCGACCCATATCTCAGGATGATGGCCGCTCTCAGTGTTTTCCGGCTGATCGTCTTCACCTTCCCCAGTACTACCCCGCTCACCTGATCCACGGTGGCGCGCTCCGGTGGCTTCGGTGAAGGCGTCATACTCACGTTGCAGTCCTCCCCACCACCCGCTGAGTTCCTCATCCGAGTTCGTTTCCCACACCCGCCAGAAGCCGTAGCTGTTCTGTGACAGCACCACACCGCTAGGCCGATCCTCCTGCCGGAGCAGTCCGAACCAACCCATCTCCTCCACAGAGCCAAGCTCGTTATCCGGTGTTTCACTGAGCAGCACATCAAGCCGATTGCAGACCGGCTCCTCATCACTGCTATCCGGCCTCCAGCGTGCGGCATCAATCCAGGGAAAAGGGTCGGGTTCTTCAGACTCGTCCGACTCGGTGTATCGCCCGCCTTGAGAGCAATTGTCAAGACCTGTGGATCAAGATCTTTTAGGCTGCGGTGTCGGCGGGTTGACCGTCGGGTCGTTCGACTAGCTTGCCGGCCTCGAAACGGGCGCCGGCGCGGACGAGCGC